>DATNEW010000012.1 GCA_035606695.1 Gemmatimonadaceae bacterium | reverse complement strand
CTTGCCCGACTGGAAATCGCCGGGATCGTGGAAGGCATCGGCAAGGGCACCGCATTCGTCGCAACGGGCGCCGTGCTTGCGCTGCTCGGCGGACTCTCCTTGTTCACCGGTCTCGTGCTGCTCGTCGGCGACCAGTGGCTCCCCGAAGATCTGTACTGGCTCGGGGCGCTCATCGTGTTGGTGATCACCGGCGCGCTCGCGGTCTGGTTTGCGAAGCGTGGCCTGGCTCTCTTGTCGCCGGCGGCCCTCGCGCCCGACGAAACGGCGACGACGCTCAAGGAGGACAAAGAATGGCTGAAACAACGGCTGACGTCCGGCGCGACATCGAGCTGACCCGCGAGCGGATGTCGAGCACGCTGGCCGAGCTCGAGCAGAAGCTCAACATGATGCAGCTGGTGAAGGATCATCCGTGGCCGGCGATCGCGCTGGCTGTGGGCGCGGGTGTGTTGCTCAGCGGATCGGGCGCGGACATCAAGGCGGCGGCGGTCACCGCGACGGCCACGAAGGGCGCGAGCAGCAAGGTCGGCTCGGCGCTCGACGACATGGTGGCCACGTTGTTGTCCGGCGTGCATCAAGCGTTCGATCAGCGCGTCACGAGCTGGGTGGACGAGCTCAAGGGCGCGATCGGTGCGCCGCGTACGTCCGGCTCGTCTGGGGTCGCGGCGCGAGCAGACTGAGCGCGCATCGCCTGGAGCGCTCGAGGTTCCAGCAGTACAAACAAGCATTGACGCGCGGGTGTCGAGAGCGTTTGTGAGCATTCTCTCAACACCCGCGCGTCGTCTGTTGTCGACTTTGCAATTGGACAAACGTTCAGGCACGGCACGTGCTTTAGATCACACTCGAAGGGCAAGCCAACTTGAACCCCCGAAGTCGTGGAGAAGCACAATGCAGCGCGTCGTCCAGTTTCTGAAGAATGAAGATGGTCTGGCCGTGACGGAGTACGGTCTGCTCCTCGCGCTCGTGGCCGTCGCCGTGATCGCCGTCATCAAGACGTTCCGCGATCAGCTGAAGTCGATCTTCACGACCGCCACCAGCAGCCTCGCGGCGCCCTGATCGCGCGTAGCGCCCGATCCGGGCCTTGCATCGACCAGTCGCCCAAGAGGAATGCAGGACATGCGGTATGTGAAGAGTTTTCTGAGCAATGAAGACGGGCTCGCGGTAACGGAGTACGGGCTGCTCCTCGCGCTCGTGGCGGTCGCGGTCATCGCCGTGGTGAAGGCGTTCGGCCAGCAATTGCAGAGCATCTTCACGACGTCGACGAGCAGCCTCGCCGCGCCTTGAGCGCGGCGAGTCGAGCGGAGTGAACCGCCCCGACATGTTTCACATGTTTCACATGTTTCACATGTTTCAGCAGAACATGGGCACGCTCGTCGCGGGCGTGATCTTCACCGCCCTGCTCGTCGCCGTCGCGGCGAGCGATCTGCGATCGCGCCGCATACCAAATCGCCTGGTGCTGATGCTGTTCGTCGGCGGCATTGCGTTCTCGATGTCGTCGCTGCCGCCGCTGTACGGACTCGGCTTCGCCGTCGGCGGGCTCGTCACCGGATTGTTGCTCTGGCTTCCATTTCATGCGCTGCGATGGATCGGAGCAGGTGACGTGAAGCTCGCCGCGGCGTGCGGCGCCTGGCTTGGCTTTCATGGCGTGTTGCGCTCAGCCGCGGTCACGGCGATCGCCGGCGGCGTGCTCGCCGTCTGCATGTTGCTGTGGCAGCGCCGGCCGAATCACATCGCGGCCGACATGATTCTTCTCGTCAACACGATTCGCCGAAAGCCGATGAGCATCCGCGTGCGTCCCGACGCGGCCGCCGTACCGACCGCGCAGCTCATGCCCTACGGCGTGGCGCTCGTGATCGGCGCGCTCGCCGTCGGTTGGTTCCGTGTGTAGAACGCGAAGCGCGCGCACATTCTTGCGCGGCGAGCTCGGTTCATCGTCGGTCGAGTTTGCGCTCATCGCCGTTCTCTTCTTCATGATGGTGTTCGGCATCATCGACATGTCGCGCGTGTTCGGCATGCACGAGCGATTGCGCGCCGCCGTGCGCGAAGGCGCGCGTGTCGCCGCCGTACAAACGGATCCAGTAGGGAACGCGTCGCTCGCGCGCACGGCGGTGAAGAACGCCGCGTTGCCCATGGGCGGCTCGGGCGTGACCGACGCGCAGATCAACGTCTCGCTCGACGCTTCGTCGAAGCTCGTGACTGTGAGCGTACTGAGCTATTCAATGCCTCTCATAACGCCGTTCGCCGGGACATTCGGGCACTCGAGCGTCACGCTCAGCGCGACGTCGACGCTGCCCTGGCATCGCGCCCCTTGAGCATGAAATAGGAGGTCCGCGTTACCGTCGGGAGCGGTCCGATTCATGCCTTGTCGTACTCCACAAGTGATCCTTGTCACAACTTGACAACCGCTGGTTGTCTGTTGTCGACAAGACCGTTGCGCAGTCCGCTGTCGATTCGGGTTGTCGCCTCATGCCGAAGCGTCGTCTCAGCATTCGTTCGATGTTCTATCTCGCGATCTTCGTGGCGCTCGTCGCGACGGTCGGAGCATATCGCGCGTTGCAGGCCTCGAAGCCGCAACCCGAACAACGGACGCGTCGCGTCGTCGTCGCGGCGGCCGACATTTCCGAAGGATCGACGATCAAGCTCGATGCGCTGAAGATTGCCGAGCTGCCGTCGGCCGCGGTCGCGCCGAATGCGTTCACGGTGACAGATTCTCTCGTCGGCCGCATCACGCGCGTCCCGATCTTCGCCGGCGACGTCATCGTGCCCGGACGACTCGCCCCCAAGGGCAGCGGACCGGGACTCGAGGTGAAGATCTCGCCCGGCATGCGCGCGATGGCCGTGAAGGTGGACGACGTCGCGGGATTGAGCGGTCTCATTAACCCCGGAAGTCACGTCGACGTGCTCGTCACGCTCACCCCCGAAGCGAATGGCCGGCGAGTGTCGAAGCTGTTCATGGAAAACGTCCGCGTGCTGTCGGTTGGCAGCGTGGTGCAGCGTGACAACTCGGGCAAGCCCATCGAAGCATCCACAGCGACGCTCGAAGTCGATCCGGCGCAAGCGGAGCGTCTCGCGGTCGCGATGAATCAGGGCACGATTCAACTCGTGCTGCGCGGCTACGGCGATCCCGCACAAATCACGACGGCCGGCGCGAGCTCGTCGGACGTGCTCTCGCAGCTGCGCAATGCGCCGGAGCGCGTCGAGCCCGCGCCCGAGAAACCACGGTCCGAAGTTCGGCACAGCGCGCCCGCGCGCGTGCAGGCGCCGGCAGTCGCGCCGCCGCCCGTCACACCGGTGCCGGCGGCGCCAAAGGCACAATCCGAGACCGCGGTTGTGCGCATCTATCGCGGAGGCGGGGAAGGGGTGGAGAAGAAAGTCGAGAAGGCCGATAGCCTCAAGCACAAGCCGCGGGGTTCGCGGTGAATCGATCGTCGCTTCGTTCGATTGCTGTCGCGCTCGTCGCTGCGACGTTTGCGCTCTTCGCCGTCGCCCCGAGCGCGAGCGCGCAAGGCCCGGCGTTACAGATCGCGCAGGAAGGGCCGATCACGCTGCTGAATCTCGGAACGGGTCGCTCGTTTCCGATCACGACTCCGCAGGCGATCACGCGCATCTCCGTCGCCGACACCGCCGTTGCCGACGTGGTCGTGGTCAGCGATCACGAGCTCGTGATCAACGGAAAGAAATCCGGAACGACCGACGCCATTCTGTGGCTCGCCGGCGCGCCGCGACAGCAATATCGCGTGCAGGTGCGCTCGTCGTCGGATCGGCAGCAGATCGTGCTCTACGTCAAGTTCGCCGAAGTCCGGCGCGATCTCGTGCGGTCCATCGGCAACTCGATCCTCTTCCGCGACGATCACACACGCGCCGGAACCGGCACCTTCAACACCGACAATCCGTTCACGACCGATTCCAAGGGCAAGGACATCATCAACCTGCCCGGCGACTCGAAGTTCGGGACGATTCTCACCGACTTCGGCACCAAGCATCTGCTCGACCTGCTGCAGCTCGAGGAACAAACGGGCCGCGGTCGCGTGCTCGCCGAGCCGAACTTGATGGCGGCGAATCGCGAAGAGGCGACGTTCCTGGCCGGCGGCGAGCTGCCGATTCCAGTGGTGCAAGGTGGAACAACGGGCTCCAACGGCCCCGCCGTTTCCATCATGTACCGTGAGTTCGGCGTGAAGCTGCGCTTCATCGGCGAGATCATCAATGACAGTTTGATCAAGCTCACCGTCGCGCCCGAAGTGTCGAGCCTCGACTACTCGAATGCGGTGACGCTCGAGGGATTCCGGATTCCGGCGTTTCGCACGCGCCGCATGTCGAGCACCCTCGACGTGCATCGCGATCAGAGTCTCATCATCTCGGGCATGTTCGACAACGAGGTCGATGACATCAAGACGGGCATTCCGCTGCTCAAGGATCTCCCGATCCTCGGCGCGCTGTTCTCGAGCCGCGACTTCCAGCGGCACGAAACGGAGTTGATCGTCGTCGTGACGCCGGTCGTCATCGATCCGGCCAACCCGCGACCAGTCGACGTTGCCCCCGTAAAGCCGGACACCATCAAACCCGCGGTCGACGCGCTGAAGCGTGAACCGGCGATGGGGTCCAAGCCGCCAATCAAGAAACCGTAGCCGTGATGTTGTCTCGCCGTGCCCTGATCGTCGCCGATGCCGCAGGATCCGAGGACACGTCTGCGCCGGTGCTGAAGCGTTTCGGCTTCGCATCGATCGCGCGCGCCAACGATTTCGACGAAGCGCTGACGATCGTTCGCTCATCGCCGATCGATCTCGTCATTCTTCCCATCCAGGATCTCACGCCGGTGCAACTGGCGACGATCGAGCGACGCGTGCGCGCCGAACGCCGCATGGTGCTCATCGGCACCGCACCGAAGCTCGATCCCGAGTTGATCCTGCGCGCCATGCGCGCCGGCATTCAGGAATTCGTCGTTTGCCCGCCCGATCCATCGGAGCTTGCCGGCGCGCTCGATCGCGTCATGCGTCGCATTCCCGTCGAGCAACAGGCCGGACGGGTCGTGGCCGTGTACAGCAGCAAGGGCGGCATCGGCAGCACGAGCATCGCCGTGAATCTGGCCGACGCGTTCACGCGCAATCATCCGAATGGACGCGTCGCGCTCGTCGACCTGGTGGTCGAAGGCGGCGACGTTCGCGTCTTCCTCAATCTCAAATCCGCATACCACCTCGGCGACCTGGTCGAAAAGCTCGATCGTGTCGACGCCGAGCTGCTGTCGTCCCTGCTGACGCCCACGCCGAGCGGCGTCTGGGTGCTGCCAGGTCCGGACGATCCGGAGCTGGACGACGCACTCGACGCGAACACCATCGCCGCGATGGCCCGGCACCTTCGCGCGCATTTCGCGTTCACGGTGCTGGACTGCGAGCATCATCTGAGTGAGCGCACGCTCGCCGCCCTCGATGCGGCGGATCGCGTGGTGCTCGTGACGCAGCTCAACGTGCCGGCGCTCCGCAGCACGCAGCGTACGCTCGAGATCTGCAAACGACTCGGGTACGCGTCGGACAAGGTCATGGTCGTCGTGAACCGCTTTCAGCTCGACGACGTGCTCTCGCTCAAGGATGCCGAGAAAGTCCTCGGCGCCGAAGTATTTCAGAGTCTGCCGAATGACTATCAACTCGCCACGGCGGCGTTGACGAAAGGCGTCGCGGTCTCGCAGGCCGATCCGGATTCGAAATTGTCGCTCGCCTTCGACAAGCTGGCGTCGCGACTTGGCGGTTCGGGCGCGGAACCGGCGGTCGTGGAAGCGCCGCCGAACCGGCCGGGTTTGCGCCGTCTCTTCGTGCGTCGCCGTCGAGCGTGACGCGGAGCGTGAGGGTTTATGTCGCTGCGTGATCGTCTTCGCCGCAAAGGTGGCGCACCGCCGACCGACCGGGTCAGCGGCGAGCATCAGGTACCTGAGAACAGCGTCGCCACCGAAGTCGACGCTGCGCCGGAGGTCGAACGCGTTGGTTCGTTCCTGCCGCCGAACGATTCGATGCGGCCGGCAATCGAAACGAGTGCGCATTACACGGCGCCGACCGATGAGCTGAGCCAACTCGAGCAGCTCAAGGTCGACGTGCATCGCCGGCTGATCGAGCGGCTCGATCTCGAGGCGCTGGAAGAGATCACCGACGAGACGCAGCTCACCGCGCAGATTCGCGAGGCCGTCGTCGAATTCCTTCGCGGTGAAGCAACACCGCTCTCGCAGAGCGAGCGCGAAGAAATCGTCGAGCAAGTCGTCTACGAGATCACGGGACTTGGACCGCTCGAGCCCCTGTTCCGCGATCCAACGATCTCGGACATTCTCGTCAACGGCGCGCGCGACATCTACGTCGAGCGGAAGGGCCGCCTGCAGCCGGTCAACGCGTCGTTCCGCAACGACGCGCATCTGATCGCGGTCATCGATCGCATCGTCAGCCGCGTCGGCCGCCGCGTGGACGAATCGTCGCCGATGGTGGACGCGCGTCTGCCCGACGGCTCGCGCGTCAACGCGATCATTCCGCCGCTGGCGCTCGACGGCCCGGTGCTCTCGATCCGCCGCTTCGGCAGCAAGCTCGCGATGGACGACATGGTCGCGACGGGCACGCTGACGCGCCAGATGGCAATGCTGCTGGCCGGCTGCGTACACGCGCGACTGAACATTCTGATCTCGGGTGGTACGGGCTCGGGCAAGACGACCCTGCTCAACGCGCTCAGCTCGTACGTGCCCAGTTATGAGCGTATTGTAACAATCGAGGATGCCGCGGAGTTGCGGCTGCAGCAGGAGCACGTGGTGCGGCTCGAGACACGACCGCCGAACGTCGAGGGACGCGGTGAGGTGGTGGCGCGCGACCTCGTGCGAAACGCGCTGCGCATGCGACCGGACCGTATCATCATCGGCGAGGTGCGTTCGGCGGAAGTGATCGACATGCTGCAGGCGATGAACACCGGCCACGAAGGCTCGCTGGCGACGATCCACGCCAACACGCCGCGCGACGCGTTGGCGCGCCTGGAAACGATGATCCTGATGTCCGGCACCTCGCTGCCGGTGCGCGCCATGCGCGAGCAGATCGCCTCGGCCATCGACGTGATCGTGCAAGTCGCGCGTCTGGCCGACGGCACGCGGCGCGTCATCAGCATTGCCGAGGTCGCGGGCATCGACGGCGACGTCGTCACGACGAGCGAGATCTTCGAATTCCGCCGGCGCGGCATGGTGAGCAACAAGGTGGTGGGAACGTTCGTGCCGACCGGGGTGCGCCCGCGCTTCATGGAGCGCTTTCAGATCTCCGGCATCACGCTGCCGCCCGGAGTGTTCGACGAAACCGTCGAGGTCACGGCGGAGCCGACCGTCGATGGTGAGACACCGGCGACGCCAAAGCCGTGGACGCCGAGCGTGGCGGACGCCGATCTTCCGGCGCGCCGAAGACTCGCCGAGCTCGAGACACGACTTGCGTCGGTCGAGCGCGAGCATCAACGCAGCACCGAGCGCACGCGCGGTATGTCGATGGCGATGCTCGCGTTCCTCGAAGCGCTCGACGAAGCCCAGGATGCCGCGCGCGCATCGTCGGACAGCGGTATTGGTCAGAGTGTCGCGGCGCTGTCGAAGCGCGCGCAGTGGTTCGTCGACGCATTCGGCATGTCGCCGATCGAGCCCAAGTCGGGCGACAAGTTCGACGAATCGATTCACGAAGCCGTGCGCACCGTGCCGCCGAACGGCGTGCCGCGCGGGCGAATCGTACAAGTCACGCAGCGCGGCTTCCGTGCCGACGGCAAGATCGCGCGCCGCGCTCAAGTCGTCGTCGCGGGGTAACGGCACATGACGACGCTGCTCGTTCTGATCGGCGTATTCGTCGCCACGCTGAGCTTGTGCGTCGGCGCGTACCTCTACGTGAACCGGGACCAGCTCGCGGCCGCGCAAACGGCGCGCGAACGCCTGCGCACCGTGATGAACTTCGCGCGTATCGACACGCGAAGCATTCTGCGCGACGACAGCGCGAGCGAGTTGGAGCTGCTCAACAAGCTGTTGTCCGGCAAGGCGATCACGACGCGCATCGCGCGCACCATCAGCGACGCGGGGCTCGACATCAAGCCGGGAACGTTCTTCCTGGCCGTGCCGATCTGCGGCGTGACGGCAATGCTCGTCGCCGGCACGTTCGGCATCGGCGGCGCGCCGTTGTGGCTGATACTCGGCGGCGCCGCGCCGTTCATCTGGCTGCGGCGCAAGCGCAAGGAGCGCCGCGCCGCGTTCGAGGAGCAGCTGCCCGAAGCGATCGACATGCTGATGAGCGCGTTGCGCGCGGGCTATTCGTTCCAGGCCGCGACCAAGTTCATTGGCGAAGAGCTTCCCGCGCCACTCGGCCGTGAGTTCGCGCAGTTTTATGACGAACAACGACTGGGTGTCGACGTGCGAACCGCGCTGTTGTCGCTGCAGGACCGGGTGCCGAGCACCGATCTCAAGATGTTCGTGACGGCGGTGCTCATCCAGCGCGAGACGGGCGGCAATCTCACCGAAGTGCTGGGCAACATCGCCGAAGTGATGCGCGAGCGCGCGGACATCCATCGGAAGATCGACTCGTTGACCGCCGAGTCGAAGATGTCGGCGCGGTTCCTGTCGCTCTTGCCGGTGATCGTGTTCGTGCTGATGCTCGTCTTCGATCCCAACTTCGTGCATCCGATGATCGCCACGCCGATCGGCCTCATGCTGCTGATCTTCGCCGGCCTCTCGGTCGGGATTGGCTATTTCATCATGATGCGCATCGCCACCATCGACGTCTGACGCGGAGCGCGAGATGATTCCATTTCTCTTCCTCGTCTTTGTCGCCGTCATGTCGGCCATGCTCGCCGGCTATGCGTTGGTGATCGACCACCGGCGCCGGCTGATGATCGACCGCGCGCTGGGCCAGGATACCGTCGTCATGTCGCCGATACCGCGCGCCAAGCTCCTGGCCGCGCGACGTTCGGCGGCGGTCGACGAGCTGCGCAGGCGCCTCGATCGGTTGGTGCCGAATGCGTGGGTGAACGATCCGGCGACGCGCGAGCGCATGGTCCGCGCCGGATACGACGGCGACGCCCCGCTGTTCCTGTACGCCGTGTTCCGTGTCGGCTTGCTCGTCATGCTGCCGCTCATGACGCTCGCCTTCGGCGCGGGCGAGACGCCGCTCGAGCGATTGCTGTTCTTGTTCGGCGCGCTCGTGCTCAGCTGGATCATTCCGCGCGGCTCGCTCGACAGTCTGGTGCGGCAGCGGCAAGAGCGCATCAAGCGCGCGATTCCCGACGCGCTCGACTTGATGATCGTATGCGTCGAAGCAGGGAGCAGCCTCGAGTCGGCGATTCTTCGTGTGTCGCGCGATCTTTCCGGGATTCACCGCGATCTCGCGTTCGAGCTTGGCAATGTCGTGCGGCGCACGAAGGCCGGCGTTCCGCGCGCGGAAGCGTTGCGCGGATTGTGGGATCGAACGGGCGTTCCGGAGTTGAGAACGCTGGCCGCGAACATCGCGCAGAGCGAGCGCTGGGGAACGAGTGTCGGTCGCGTGTTGCGCGTAACGGGCGAGACGCTGCGGCGGAAACGGCGTCACAGTGTCGAGCGCCGCGCATCGATGGCGACGCTCAAGATGACGATTCCGCTCGTGACGATGATTCTGCCGCCGCTCTTTCTCGTGGTGCTCGGCCCTGGTGTGCTGCAGTTGATCGGCGCGTTTCACGTGGTGAAGTAGCCGTGCTACTGCGTGCTACTGCCTGCTACTGCATCAACATCGGCTTCGGCGCCGAGATCGCCGACGCGTTGAGATTCAACCCGGCGCCGTTGATCGATACCTGATTCGCCATCACGGATCCGTTCACGAACCACGTGCCGGAGCTGTTCATCGTGAGCGAACCATTCGGCGCGGCGACGATGCCCGTCCACGTGCCGCCCGAGCCGGTCATGAAGGAGCCGCCGGTCCCGTTCGCGTACGCCAGCACGTTCCCCGAACCACTCGCCGGAGACAACGTGGATCCCGAGCCGCTGATGTTGAACGTGGTCCCCGCCACGAACGTCACCGCTCCCGATGCAGTCGTACTCAGCGTGATCGATCCGCTCGCGCAGATGAACTGCGACTTCAACTGGCCCGGCGACGTCCAGTATTGAGTCATCGACGCGGTGATCGTGAGATTGCCCGCGAACGTCGATGAACAGTGCGAGGTGAGATCGCTGTACGACGGCGTCACGCCCGCCGATCGCGCGCTGACTTGTTTAGGCGCCGGCACGCTGCCGCCCGCGCTCGTCACCGACGGCGGCGGACACACGTACTCGAGCGGCCCCGTGATCGTCGAGCCGGACGTCGTCATCGCGAGCGTTCCATTGCTGTGAATCGGTCCGGTGATGTTCGTGCCGGACGCGTTCCAGCTGATTCCTCCCGTCGACCCACCGCTGCATCCGCCGCCCGCATACACCGCATCGAGACCTCGACCCGACGTCGCGACCGCGCGCGCCGAGACGACGACCTGCCGAAAGCCGAACATCCGCATGAACATGATGTTCACGGTGTCGTTGACCTTCACTTCGATTTGCGTCGAATCGCCGAGATACGGCGTCGTCACGATGACACCGATGCCCGCCGTTCCATTCGGATGCTTGTTCGCCGTCGCGATGCGCTGCGCGGTCGTTTGAGCGCTCGTCGGACTGCCCGGCAGATCGAGCGTCGCGCTCATCGCCGCGAGATCGGCCGCATTCTGCGCGGCATCGCGATGCGTGAGCAGGTTCGACGTATCCAGCGCGAGACCAGCCGCGCCGAGAAGTACAGGGAGCACGAGCACCATGAGAACGAGCACCTGTCCTTTCCGCGCGCGAAGTCGCACGGAGCTCGGAGTGCTCACGGTGCTCACGGTGCTCGCGGCGCTCGCGGCGCTCACGGCGCTCACGGCGTCACCCGAGTCACCGCGGCCGCGTTCACGGTGATCGTTCCGGTCGGCCACACCCAGCGCGACAGCGGCGCGAACGACGTCACGGTCGTCGACGCATTCACCACCAGCGAATCGCTCGCACGCGTGATGGTGATCGAGGCCGGGCTGAGGTTCAACGACCCCTCTGCCGCGATGACGATCGATTTGACGACTGAATCGGTGAGCGTCTTGTCGATGGCGCGGATGGCGCCCGTCGCGACGGCGCGATGCAGCGCGGCCGACGTCGTCATGACCCGACCGACGTCGGCGATGCCGAGTATGAAAATCATGAGCACCGGCAGCGCGAGGACCAACTCCACCGTCGCGTGCCCGCCACGTACGCTATGTGCGCGGTGTACGCCGTGTACGCGCTGTCCGCGTGGCGACGCCATCACAACCCCCTAAGTACGACTGTGCACCCGTCCAACCACGACGGGTGCAAAGGGTATTCCAGCTCAGCCGTACAATGACAATGCTGTGGGTGCTGTCTGATACGTCGTGACGCCTCGAATCAGCGTCCGCGGAAATCCTCGAGACACGCGCCCGCGCCATCGCCGAACCCGGCGCGGAAGTTCTGCACGCGTTGGTCACGCGTGCCGTGACTTTGCTTCGCCAATCGCGCCTGAATGATCGCGTCGTAGCGTGCGTTGCCCGTCGGCTCGGGCGTCGGATCGCCGGCAAGCGACATCCCGTACAACGCCTCGTCGACGTCGCCAGCCTCGAGCTCGCCATCATGCTCGGCCTGCTTGGCGAATGCACCGGCCAGGCAATCGGCGGTCGCTTCGTTGTCGTACGACGTGCGATAGAAATGGCCGAGTTGCATCGCGACGGCGTGGCCGGTCTCGTGGGCGATGATGCCGATCGCCGCCATGTCGCCGTCGGTGTTCAACGCGGTCGCGGCGCGCTTCGCCATGCCGGCGGCGAAGACCTCGTCATAATAGATCGTGTTGTCCCGCTCGCAGTATTCGGCATTGTTCGGCCGAATGACGCCGCACGGCGACATGACGGTCGATTCGTACCGCGCGATGCGCGGTACGACGAAGCGATGTCCGATCTGTCGGAAGTCGTTGGTCCACATGGTCGCGAGCGCGTCGTACGCACTCTTGATCTTGGCGTTCGACGCCTGGACGTCGCGCGTCGTGACTTCAATCGGGCGACCCGGGGCTTTGGGCACTATGGGTGCGAAGGCCATCGCGCCCATCGCCAGCGCGCCGAATCGGCTGCGCCACATCGTGATGAAACTCATACGCCACCTCCTCCCTGATACCTGGTACCCCGGGGAGGGCGGCGGGTTGCTCGAGCGGCTGGGCAGCGCCCGGCGGTCATTGGAACGTTGGAACTCTTGGAACTTTGGAACCGTGATGCGACGGCGAGCCGGTGCGATACCAAGGGGGCTCAGATCACACCGGCGTCGCCGACGCGCGGCCGTCGTACAGAGTGCTACGCAGTGCTATGCAGTGGTACGCAGTGCTAGACCTGCCACTCTCGGCCGAGAACCTGCCAGGATCCCGCGCTGTCGTCGAAGTACTCCCAGAACGCCCACTCGGATTTGTCCGAGGAGATGCCGCGGCTGGCCGCGCCGGGCGAGTCGTACGTGCGGCCGTCGACGAGAATCTTGCCGCCTTGCACCGTGGCCTCGAGATACTTGCCGCGCACGCTGGTACGCAGCCGCTGACCGTTCCGCACCTTGCCGTTCGACGCGTAGGAGAGATTCTCCGGCTGCGCGACAGCCGCGCGATCGAGCGGCTCCGGCGTGATGTCCTCGAAGTCGACGTTGAAGCCGGTGAGCACGTCGCGCTGCTCGGTGCTGACGCCGACGAGATGATACGGGCTGCCCCAGATGCCCTCGGGCGTCAGATCGTCAAACGGGGTGTGCAGCCGCTGCAACGCGGCGACGGTGTCCTGGTGGATGCACAACAGGCGCATGATCCAACTCTCCAATTAGCGTTTTATAATTAACGACTACTTACAACCGTCAGGATGTCTGGCCCGGCTGCCAGTCGCGATCCAGCATGCGCCACTTCCCGGCGCCGTCGTCGAAATACTCCCAGAACACCCAGTCGCCCTTGGAGGGCGCCACCGAGCGTGTGGCCGCGGCCGGATTGTCGAACGATTGGCCGTCGAGCAGGATCTTGCCCTGCTGTACCGAGGCTTCGCGATACTTGCCACCGATGCTGACCCGAAGCCGCTTCGGCGCGTGGTCGGTCGCCGGCGCGGTGTCAGCCGAAGAAATCTTGCCGCTGGTCGCCGGTGCATTGGCAGCGCGCGGCCGCACGGCGGTCGCTGCCGTCGCCGCCCCGTTCGAGGCCCCGTTCGAAGCGCCGTTCGTTGCCGCCGGCGCGACATCCGAGCGCGCCTCGGCCGCCGCGGCCGCGCGTTCGACGATCGCACGCTCGGCCGCCGCATCGCCCAGCGGATCGCCGTGGTGCTTTGGCTCCTCGTGCATCGGCACAGGGACTTCCGAATCGCGTTGCGACGATCGGTCCGGCTGTGCGGCGGATGTGTCGGCGGCGAATGCGGGTGCGGGCTGACGAGGACTTGTCGCCCGCTGCTCCGCCGCGGCATCGCTCACGGGACGCGGCCGCTGCTGCGGCCAACTTTCCTTCAGTTGCGGTGCGACGTCGGCTGACGTGAGTACGTCGGGCGTGATGTCATTGACCTCGAGGTTCCACGAATCGAGGACCGCCCGCTGTTCAGCAGTGACGCCGATCAGATGGTACGGTGAGGCCCAGAGCCCTTCAGGTGTGACGTCGTCGAATGGAACGCGGAGCCGTTCGAGCGCACGAACGGCGTCTTCATGGAGTGAGATGAGACGCATCGGTGTCCGTCCCTAGGACAAAGGGGACATTGAATTGGCGTGAACACCTGATGCGGGAAGCGTGCCGGGCGGTAGTCGTAGGGACGGGCCCGCTTCAGTGAGGGCGGCGACGCGCTTCGCGCGCACCAGTGGTGAGGCCGGCGCGCGAAGCGCCGCCGGCCTCACCGCTCGCGCGAACCGGCTCTCTCACGCGTATCGAATCCATTTAGCGAGCTCAGAAAAGCTCGGCTTCTTCCCATACATCAACATCCCCACTCGATAAATCCGCGCCGCCAACCACACCGCGCACACCGATCCCAACAACGCAACCACCAGCGATCCCGCGATCGACGCCGGCGACACCGCCGTCAATCCCATGCGAATCGGCATGATGATCGGCGATGACCATGGCAACCACGACAACACCACGGCGGTCGTGCTGTTCGGATTGATCAAGACCGGATTCACGAAAATCCAGCCGCTCATCAACAGCAGCATCACCGGCATCACCGCCTGCTGCGCTTCCTGCTCGCTGTTCACCATCGAGCCCGCCGCCGCGAACAGCGTCGCGTAGAACGTGAAGCCCACCAGGAAAAAGCCGAGCGAAATCGCCATGACCGCCGGGCTCATGCCGCCCATCGAGAACGTTGGCGCGGCACTACCCGCCGCCGCGGCACCACCACCCGCCGCCTTCAGCACCAGCGGGCCGAAGAACGTCGTCAGATACAAACCAATCCCCAGCCACGCCACGATCTGCGTCAACCCGACACCGCCGACGCCGAGTACTTTTCCGGCGAGCAGCGACTCCGGTTTGATGCTCGAGATCACCACTTCGGCAACTCGCGTCGTCTTCTCCTCGAGCACACCCCGCATCACGTTCTGGCCATGGACGATGATCGCCATCAATAACAGCACGCCAATGATGATTCCCGCGAACAGTCCCGCTTCGCCCGATCCGCCGCGTCCTTTCTCCGTGAGCCGTTCCGCGGCAAGCTGCAGGTGCGATTTCGCCAACTCGTCGATCGTGCTCTTGTTCACACCCTCGCGCTCGAGTCGCGCCATCAACACGGCCTGCCGTGTCGACGCCTCCAACTTGTTCATGTCCGAGATCGTCGACGCATTGCGGCCCTCGTAGCGCGCGCGCTTGCCCGCGAGCGAGCTGTCGTCCAGCACGAGGAATCCCACGAGGCCCTTCGGCTTCATCACTTCCGCCTCGGCCGCCTTCTCCGCGGCGGGCAGCTCGGCCGGCGTCAGCGTCATGACGAACGGGCCCTGGACCGTGTCCGACACCGTGCTGTCCGCGCGCAGCGTCGTCGCGAGGCGGGCGCCCACCGACGCACCCGTCGCATCGAGAATGCGAATGCGCCGCACGTTCGGCGATGCACTCGACTTCGCGCTCATGTAAAGCGGAATGAGAAACACGCCGGCCATCAATACCGGCACGAGCAGCGTCATCACGACGAACGAGCGCGAACGCACGCGCTCCAGGTACTCGCGCTTGGCGACGATCAGAATCTTATTAACCATGTCCGGACATCCCCGTCTCGACGCCAGAGGCACCGACACGCTGCAGGAAGATTTGGTGGAGCGAGGGTTGCACGAGCTCGAAGCGCTCGATGTTCGCGCCGGCGTCGATCAGTCTGCGTAGAAGCACCTGCGCGTCCGCATTGGGCGCGAGCTCCAGCTCGAAGTAGTTGTTCGTGTCGTCCAGCTTCGACACGAGCTGCGGATCATGCAGCACCGCGCCGACGCCGTTCTGCGCACCGCCCGCCAGCGCGAGCGCGATGTTTCGCCGGCCCGCGGCACCCTTGACGCCGGCGACCGTGCCGTCGAGCACCTTCTGACCGCCCGCGATGATGCACACCGAATCGCACATCTTTTCGGCGTTGTCCATCACGTGCGTGCTGAAGATGACGGTCTTGCCGCGACGTTTGAGCTCGAGCACCGCATCCTTCAACGCCTGCGCGTTGATCGGATCGAGCCCGCTGAACGGCTCATCGAGAATGACGAGCTCCGGATCGTGCAACAGCGTGGCGATGAACTGCACCTTCTGCTGCATGCCGCGCGACAGCTCGTCGACCTTGGCGTCGCCCCAATTCTTGTCGGCGTTCGAGAGGCTGAACCGCTCCAGCCACTCGTCGATGCGTCGATTTGCCTCGGCCGGCTTCACGCCCTTCAACTCGGCCAGAAAGCCGAGCACGCGGCGCACCTGCATCTTTTTGTAGAGGCCGCGCTCCTCGGGCAGGTACCCGACCTGGTCGAGGACCTGAGCATCGGTGTTTGGTCTGCCGAGAATCGAGATCGAGCCCGAGTCCGGCAGGATGATGTCGAGAATCATGCGGATCGTCGTGGTCTTGCCGGCGCCGTTGGGGCCGAGCAGACCATACACCGACCCGCGCGGCACCTGGAGCGACAAGTCGCGCACGGCGACATGCTCCTCGTACCGCTTTACGACATTGCGAATGTCGATGGCGAGTTCAGACATTGATGTAGGATGAGGAACGTGCGGAGGAGGCGGGAGCCAGGCGTCGCGTCGATGCCGCTACCTTAGTATAAGTCTGCTGGACGCAGCCCGTCATCCATACTGACGGCCGCCTTGCCCCGGAAGTTTCGACGCGGCGTTTTGGGGCGTCTTGGCGTTCTTGGCGGCCGCACGCTTTCTTATCTCATGCTCTTCGTCGCGGATACGCTCGTTCTATTCCTGGCAGCGAGTCTCACAAAACCGCTTCAGCCGGTCCTGGACAGCTTCGCGCTTCGCTCCGGCACGGTCATTCAGCGTGAGAGCGGCGCGTCGCTCGAGCACGCGCGCAAGCTCACCGAGCTGCATCGCGTTCCCGACGTGCTCATGCTTGCCGATGCCGACGTCTTTCCACAGCTCCTCGTGCCGGCGTATGCGTCGTGGTACGCCGACTTTGCGCGCAACCGCATGGTCGTCGCCTACACGTCGCGCTCGAAGCACGCGGCCGACATCACTCGCGGCAACTGGACGCGGGTGCTCCGCGGCCGCGACGTCGAAGTCGGCCGCACCGATCCCGATCTCGCGCCGGTCGGCTATCGAACATTGCTCATGATGAAGCTCGCCGAGCGATTCTATCACACGCCGGGCTTGAGCTCGGCGCTGCTCGACAACGCGCCAGCGCGAAACATGCGCCCGAACGCGGCCGAGCTCGCGGCGCTGCTGGCGTCGGGTGAGCTCGACTACATCTACGACTATCAGTCGGTCGCCGAGTCGAACGGCTTTCGCTTTATCGCGCTGCCGAGCGAGATCGATCTTGGCGACCCGGCGCGCGCGCGGGCGTACGCCAACGTGTCCGTGAATGTGCGCGGCACGGAGCCCGGCAAGCGCACCGTCTTTCGCGGCGCGCCGATCGTCTACGGGCTCAGCGTGCCGCGGGAAGCACCGCACTCCGCCGCGGCGATCGCGTTCCTGAGATATCTCGAATCGCCCGAGGTCATCGCCCGCCTTCGCGCCGCGCACGTCGACATGCTCGATGGCCTCGTGATTCACGGCAGCGGCGCGCCCACTCAGCTCCCGCGTGCACCCCGGCCTGCCCGACGTTAATCAGCTCGAGCCGATGGGCGCGCGCGCGCAGCCGAATCGGCTCGCGCGCGCGACGCTCAGCGTGTTCGTCGCGGTCCTTGCATCGCTGTTTCTGTTGTTCGTCGTCGGCCCCGTCGCGGGCTTGGTGTCGTCGGGCGGTGTACGCGGCTTGAGCGCGCTCGCGCGCGACACCGAGCTGCGTCAGTCGCTCATTCTCACCGCCCTGACCGCCACCACCGCGACGATCCTCGGTATCCTCGGCGGAACGCCTGTCGCGTATCTGCTCGCGCGCCGGTCGTTCACCGGCCGCGCGGTGCTCGCGGCGCTGATGGATTTGCCGTTGGTCATTCCGCATCCGGTCGCGGGCATCGCGCTGCTGCTCGTGCTGGGTCGCGCGAGTCCGGTTGGTTCGGCACTCTACGCCGCGGGACTCCGCGTCGCGGGCTCACCGACGGGCATCGTCTGCGCGATGCTGTTCGTCTCCGCGCCGCTCTACGTCAGCGCGGCGCGCGAAGCCTTCGCGCGAGTCGATGCGCGCTATGAATCGGTTGCACGAACGCTGGGCGATGATGCCTGGCGCGCGTTCCGTCGCGTCACGCTCCCACTCTCGGCGCGTGGGCTCACGGCCGCCGCCGTCGTGATGTGGGCGCGCGCCGTGAGCGAGTTCGGCGCGATCGTGATCCTCACCTACAATCCGAAAGTGGTGAGCGTCTTGAGCTACGATCGCTTCACGAGCTACGGATTGAGTGAAGCGCTACCCGTCGCGGCGGTACTCGTGCTGTTCGCGCTCATTCCGCTCGCCGCGCTGCGCGCGCTGCGTCACGGAGATCCGGCGCCGCGATGATCTCCCTCGATCACGTGAACGCGCGCGCGGGAAACTTCGCGCTGGCCGACATCACGTTCGAGGTGCCGCAAGGCGCGTACGGTGTGGTGATCGGTCCCGCGGGAGCGGGGAAGACGACGCTGCTCGAAACGATCGCGGGCGTCGTTCGCGCATCGTCGGGCACGATCACGCTCGGCGGGGACGACATGACACAGGCGCCGCCGGAGTCACGACGGTTGGGGATTGTGTATCAGCATGCGTATCTCTTTCCGCATCTCACGGTTCGGCAGAACGTCGAATATGGCGCCGCGAACGCGCGCGCGGCCGACGAGGTCATGGAGCGATTCGGCGTCGCACCGCTCGCGGGTCGTTCGGTCGTTTCGTTGAGTGGCGGCGAACGGCAGCTCGTCGCCATCGCTCGCGCACTCGCGCGACGCCCCGAAGCGCTGCTGCTCGACGAGCCATTCAGCGCGCTCGATCCGCGCACGCGCAACGTCGCGCGACGCGTGCTCCGAACGATCTACTACGAGCGCCGGTTCACCGTGCTGCAGGTGACGCACGATTTCGGCGAGGCAGGGCTGCTGGGCGACATCGCGATCGTACTCGACAAGGGTCGCATCGTGCAGAAGGGTGATCCAGAGCAGATCTTCCGCCGCCCCGCCTCGCCGTACATCGCGGATTTTCTCGGTGCCGAGAATGTCTTTGCGGGAATCGCGCAACCGATTCGCGCGGCCGCGCCGGATTGGGTCGAGAGCAGCGAACACGAATTTGTGCAGCATGCCGTCGCCTTCACGACGGGCGCGCTGACCTTCTACGCGCTCGGCGACGTGGTGCCGGGACCGACGCACGCCGTGATTCGCGCCGAGGAAGTGTCATTGTCCGCGGAGCCGTCGATGTCGTCGGTGCAGAATCAGTTTCGCGGGCGCATCGTGGAGATCGTGCCGGCCGGCGCGCTGAGCCGCGTCACCGTCGACGCCAGCGGCACGCCGATCGTCGCCGCGGTCACGGCGCGCTCGGTTCGCGAACTGGCGCTCGAAGTAGGATCCGAAATCGTCGCGGGATTCAAGGCGACTGCGGTGCATCTGTGTTGAGTCGAGCGTCATCAAATGTTACCATCCACTTCATGACCGACATGCGATTCATGTTTGCCGCGATACTGGCGTGCAGCGCACAACTGATCGGCGCGCAATCGCCGATTCCGTCGAACAACGCCAAGGTCCTCGCGGCCCTCGACATCATCAAAGCGGACAACGCGTGGACGCTGCAGCAGCAGACGGAGTTGACGCAGATTCAGTCCGCGCCGTTCAAGGAGGCCACGCGTGCCGCTGAGTTCAAGCGGCGACTGGAGGCGCTCGGATTCAAGAATGTGACGATCGACTCCGTCGGCAACGTCATCGTCGAACGCCGCGGTACGGGAAGCGGCCCGACGGTGGTGTTGGCAGGTCATCTCGACACGGTGTTTCCTGAAGGGACGGACGTCACGATCAAGCACCGGGGCGATACGCTGTACGCGCCCGGCATCGGCGACGACGATCGCGGTCTCGCGACGGTGCTCGCCGTGGCGCGCGCGTTCGAGCGCGCCAATGTGCAGACCCCGGGCACGATCTACTTCGTCGGCGACGTCGGCGAAGAAGGACCGGGCAATCTGCGCGGCATGCGCTATCTCTTCGGCCAGGAGTTGAAGGGGAAGGTCGACTACTTCATCTCTGTGGACGATGCGGGTCTTGGCATCGCGAGCCGCGCGGTCGGGAGCAATCGCTACAAGGTGACATACAAGGGACCCGGCGGGCACAGCTACGGCGCCTTCGGCATCCCGAATCCGATTCATGCGCTCGGCCGCGCGATCGCCGGGATCTCGAACATTCAGGTACCGGCGAAGCCGAAGACGACGTTCAACGTCGGCGTGATTTCGGGTGGCACCTCCGTCAATTCGATTCCGTTCGAGGCGTCGATGGACGTCGACATGCGTTCCGAGGACGCCAAGTCGCTCGCCGCGGTCAACGCGAAGATGATGAGCATTTTCAAACAGGCGCTCGTCGCCGAGAACGCGCGGTGGACCGGCCCGCGCGCGGCGAAGGCGAAGCTCACCATGACGATCGACACGATCGGCATTCGGCCGACCGGCGCGCAGTCCGACGCGGCGCCGATCGTGCGGACGGCGATTGGGGCGGGGAAGACGCTTGGCTTCACGCCCGCGACGAGTGCCTCGAGCACTGATGCGAACATTCCGATCAGCCTCGGCATTCCCGCCATTCGTATGGGGGGCGGCGGCAACGCCGGCGGCTCGCATTCACTCGGCGAGTGGTATGAGGATGGGCCGAAGGGATATGTCGGCGTGCAGTGGGTGGCGCTGACGGTGGCGGCGTTGGCGGGGGCGAAGCCGTGACGATGGGCCGCGATTGTGAGGAGCCGTTGTCATCCCTCGACTCCGGCGCGACGCGCCTCCATTCGGGACGACACAGCGCGCGTTCGTGATGTCGGCTTATATATGATAAAACACTCATTAGTATTTACGCTGTTCGCGGTATCGGCTGCGAACGCCCAGCAAGTCGCCCCGACGACGTTCCATCAGCTCGGCCACGCCATTCTCCGCGAGCTGATCGAAACGAACACCACGGGGTCGGCCGGCAACACCAGCGACGCCGCGGGGCAATTGCAGACGCGGTTCACCGACGCCGGATTCTCGCGCGCCGACGTCCAGCTCGCCGGCCCGACGACGAAGAATCTCAATCTGATCGTGCGCTATCGCGGCAGCGGCCGCGCGAAACCCATTCTGCTGCTGGCGCACCTGGACGTCGTTGAAGCGCGCCGCGAAGACTGGACGTACGATCCGTTCCACCTCACCGAAACCGGCGGGTATTTCTACGGCCGCGGCACGCAGGATCAAAAAGGCGGCGCGGCGATGCTCGTCACGACGCTCATCCGCCTCAAGAAGGAGAAGTACGTTCCCGATCGCGACATCATCCTCGCCCTGACCGCCGGCGAGGAAGGCGGCATGCCCTACAACGGTGTCGAGTGGCTGCTCAAGAACAAGCGCAGTCTCATCGATGCCGAGTACACGATCAACGTCGATGCGGGCGGTGGAGAGCTCGAATACGGCAAGCCCACGCTCTTCGACGTGCAAGCCGCCGAGAAGGTGTTCCACTCCGTCGCGCTGACCGTGCGGAATCCGGGCGGACATAGCTCGCTGCCGCGCAAGGACAACGCGATCTACACGCTCGCGCGCGCGCTCGATCGCGTGTCACACTACGAGTTTCCGCCAAAGCCGAACGACGTCGTGAAGGCGTACTTCGACAAGGCCGCGGCGACGGTTTCACCAACCGTCGCTGCCGACATGCGTCGCGTTGCCTCCGGTAAGGCGGACGCGGCGACGTTTGCGCGGTTGAGCGAGAACACCGAATACAACGCGCTGCTGCGCACCACGTGCGTCGCGACGATGCTCGAGGGCGGACACGCGCCGAACGCGCTGCCGCAGATGGCGAAGGCCACCGTCAACTGCCGCATGCTGCCGGGCGACAATCCGGCGGCGGTGGAACAGGCGCTCGTGCATGCGATCGGCGATACGGCGGTGCATCTCACGCCGATCGACACCGCGCGTCCCAGTCCGGCCTCGCCGCTCCGGCCCGCCTTGCTCGCCGCGGTCGACAGCTCGGTCAGAGCGATCTGGGGACCGGTGCCCGTGGTTCCCATCATGGAGACCGGCGCAACCGACGGTCTCTATCTGCGCAACGCCGGCGTGCCCGTCTACGGCTTCAGCGGATTGTTCATCGAGACGAACGACGTCCGCGCGCACGGCAAGGATGAGAGAATACTCATCAAGGCGTTCGACCAGGGGCTGGATTTCACGTACGACCTGGTGAAGCGCGTCACGCGCTGATTTGCAGATTCGTCATCCCGAGCGGAGGCGCGAAGCGCCGGAGTCGAAGGACCCCCTTCTCAGCGGAGCGCTGCGTAGAACTCCTCCGTCGTGACAGGGGTCCTTCGATTCGCTGCGCTCGCTCAGGATGACAGCGCCGCTTACTCCGACACCTTGTCCAGATCCTCTTTCCCGATCCCCACGTTCCACGCGATCACTTCGTACTGCGCCAATCCGAATGTGACATACGGATCGCCGTCGCGGACTCGATCCAGCGTGCCGTTCACGTCGTCGTCGGGCACACGCAGCAGCAGCACGCCGCCCGTACGCGGATCCATCGGCCCCGACGCGACCAGCAGGCCGTCGTCCTTCAGGTCCTTGAGGTAGGCCCGATGCTGCTCCGTGACCTCCACGACTTCTTCGAGCGGGCGGCGATAGCGAATCAACGCAAGTGCATACATCAGCCGAACACCTCGCGAGCGCGTTGGATGCCGGCGACGAGCGCGTCGACGTCGGCGTCGGTGTTATACACGTAAAACGAAGCGCGCGCGGTCGCATGCACGTGCAGTCGCCGCATCAACGGCTGCGCACAATGATGCCCCGCGCGCACGCACACGCCCGACTCGTCGAGAATCGTCGCGAGATCGTGCGGATGAATGTCACCCACCGTGAAGCTCACGACGCCGCTGCGATCCGCCGGCGGCGGCCCGTACACGCGCACGTCGCCGATGCCCAGGAGCCGCTCGGTCGCGAGCGCGGTCAATGCCTGTTCATGCTCGCGGACCTCGCGCATGTCGAGGCCGTCGAGATAGTCGCACGCCGCGGCGAGACCGATCGCATCGGCAACGTTCGGCGTGCCGGCCTCGAACTTGTGCGGCAGCACGTTCCAGGTGCTGCGGTCGTCGGCGACGTACTCGATCATGTCGCCGCCGGTCTGATATGGCGGCATCGACTCGAGAATGTCGCGCTTGCCGATCAACACGCCACAGCCCATCGGGCCCAACATCTTGTGCCCGCTGAACGCGTAAAAGTCGACGTCGAGCGAATCGACGTCCAGCGGCAGATGCGGCGCGGCCTGCGCGCCATCCACTACGACCAACGCGCCACTGCGCCGCGCGATCGCCGCCATCTCCGCGACCGGATTGATCGTGCCGAGTGCGTTCGAGACATGATTGAACGCGACGACGCGCGTCTTCGGGCCAACCAGCGACGTAAAATGTCCGACGTCGACCCGGCCCTCGGCCGTGAGGTCGGCGATTCGCAGCGTCGCCCCTTTCGCCAGCGCGAGCTGCTGCCACGGGACGAAGTTGGCGTGATGTTCGAGACCTGTAATAACGATCTCGTCACCCGCGCGCACGTTCGCGCCGCCCCACGCCGTGGCGACGAGATTGAGTGACTCCGTCGTGCCGCGCGTGAAGATCAGCCGCGCCGGATCGCCCACCCCAACGAACCGCGCGATGCGTTCGCGTGCATCGTGATAGCTCTGCGTGGCCCGCGCCGAGAGCGCGTACGCGCCGCGATGCGGATTCGCGTTGTCGCACGAGTAGTACTGCATCATCGCCTCGAGCACGGCACGCGGCTTCTGTGACGTCGCGGCCGAGTCGAGATAGTGCAGCTCCCGGTGCCGGGCAAGCAGCGGAAAATCATTGCGGTCGACCTTCATGCCGCCGCGTCCTTGGCGCTCGGCCCGACCAGCACGCGCCCATTCTCGATCCGCACGACATACACCGGCAACGGATCCTCCGCCGGTCCACGACATACGCGTCCCGTGCGGCAGTCGTACCGCGCGCCGTGCCACACACACTCGAGCGAGCCATCGCCGCGCAACGCACCATCCGACATCAAGAACTCGGCGTGCGTACAGATGTTGCTGACCGCGCCGATCGTCCCGCGGAAATTGAAAAGACAGATCTCCGTGCCGTCCGCGCGGCACACGCCGACGAGCGCGCCGTCGGGAAGGTCCGCGACGTCGGCGAGGTATTCGAATTCGCTCATGCGCCTTCGCCGGGCGGCGGCTCGGGCCCCTCGCGCTCGGTCGAGACGGCCTCCGCCTGGGATTCCAGCGCCGAATGCAGCGCGTGCCACGCCAGGCTCGCGCACTTCACGCGAAGCGGAAACTTCGAGACGCCGCCAAGCGCGCGCAGTGAGCCAAGGTCTGACTGCTCGGACTCGGGCAGTTGCCCCAGCACCAGCTTATGAAAGCGATCGAACAATCGCTCGGCATCGGCGCGCGACTTTCCCTTGACCGCCGCCGTCATCAGCGATGCCGAGGCCTTCGAGATCGCGCAGCCCTGACCCTTGAAGCTGACGTCGGCGACCGTGTCGCCGTCCATCTTCACCCACAGGGTGAGCGAATCGCCGCACAGCGGGTTGCGTCCCTCGATCGTGCGATCGGCGTCGCCCATCTCCCGGAAGTTGCGCGGCTTCCGGTTGTGCTCGAGGATGATTTCCTGGTAGAGGGCTTCGGTCGTCATGGGCGCATGGGCGTATGGGCGCGTGGGCGTATGGGCGATTTGACGGCGCTCTTTCGCCCATACGCCCATACGCCCATACGTCCATACGCCCGCCTCATACAAACCTCTCCAACGTCATCCTCTCCAACCCTTCTCGCACCTCGTCCACCTCGAGCGTCTCCAGCACGTCCGCCGCGAACGCATACGTGAGCAGCCGGCGCGCCAGCGCATTGTCGATGCCGCGGCTCTTGAGATAGAATAGCGCCATCTGATCGATCTGCCCCACCGTCGCACCGTGCGTGCACTTCACGTCGTCCGCGAAGATCTCGAGTTGCGGCTTCGTGTCGATCTGCGCCGTGTCGGAAAGCAGCAGCGTGTTGTTCGTCTGCTTGCCGTCGGTCTTCTGCGCGATCGGATGGACGTACACCTTGCCGTTGAACACGCCGTGCGAATACCCGTCGAGCACACCCTTGTACAGCTCGCGGCTGTAGCAGTTGGGCTGCGCGTGGACGATCTGCGTCTGATGGTCGGAGTGCTGCTCGCCGTCGAGCATGTAGAGGCCGTTGAGCGTCGAGCCGCAGCCTTCCCCGTTCAACGCGGTGTACACGTTGCTGCGCGACAGCGTCGCACCGGTCACGAACGAGAACGAGACATAGTGGCTGTCCTTTGCCTGATCCACATCGATCGTGCCGACGTGAAACGCGCGCGCGCCTTCACGCTGCAGCTTGTAATGCCGCAGCGTGGCGCCTTCACCGACGGCGACTTCAGTCACCGCGTTCGTGAGATACCTCGCGTCGCTCAGCGATACGTAGCTCTCGATCACCGTCGCCTTCGAGTGACGGCCGGCGACGATGAGGTTACGCGGATGCAGCATGCCCTTCGCCGCGGTCGCGTCGGTGACGAACAAGAGATGAATGGGCTTCGCGACCTCGGTCTCCTTCGCGATCTCGATCACCGCGCCGTCGTGCATGAAGGCGGTATTCAGCGCCGTGAACGCCGCATTCTCATAGCTCGTGATCTTCCCCAGCCGCTCGCCCACCACCGCCACCTTCCCCCACGCCGACGCAAGATCCCACACGCGCACGCCGTCGGGCAGCGCGGCGAGATCCGACAAATCGGGCTCGAATCGGCCGTTGACGAACACCATCGTGTGCCAGTCGGCGGCGAACGAGAAGGCCTCGAGCTCGTCGCGACGCACGTCACCCGAGCGCGCCGTGATGAGCTGGAATTCCTGGTCGGCGATCGAGGCCACGCTCGTGAAATGCCAATCCTCGATCTTCGTCGTGGGAAAGCCGAGCGCCATGAATCGCTCGAAGGCGGCGCGGCGCAACGCCTGGACGTCCGACGGCACGCCCGAGCTCGCGGCGAGCTCTTCGAACGCTCCGGCGTACGACTCCACGGCGCTCGGAACCGCCGCCGCTGCCGCCGTCACGCCAACGCTCCGACGCCGGTGCCCTTGCTGCCGGCCACGTTCGCGCTCGTCACCCAGTCGTAGCCCTTTTCCTCGAGCTCGAGCGCCAGGTCCTTGCCGCCCGACTTGAGAATGCGGCCATTCGCCAGCACGTGCACGAAGTCCGGAACGATGTAATTGAGCAAACGCTGATAGTGCGTCACGACGATCGTCGCGTTGTCGGGCCGCTTGAGCTTGTTCACGCCGTCGGCGACGATGCGCAACGCGTCGATGTCGAGTCCCGAGTCCGTCTCATCGAGAATGCCGAGCGTGGGCTGGAGCACCGCCATCTGGAGAATCTCGTTGCGCTTCTTCTCGCCGCCGGAAAAGCCCGTGTTCACGGAGCGGGTGAGCATGCCGGCGTCCATGTCGACGAACGCGAGCTTCTCGTCCATGAGGTCCGCGAACTCGAGCGGATCGATCTCCTCTTCGCCGCGCGCCTTGCGGATTTCGTTGAACGCCGCGCGCAGGAAATACGCGTTCGACACGCCGGGAATCTCGACCGGATACTGGAACGCCAGGAAGATGCCCTGCTGTGCGCGCTGTTCGGGCTGCATCTCGAGCAGGTCCTTGCCCTTGTACGCGACCGATCCGCCGGTCACCTCGTACGCCGGATTCCCCGCGAGCACCTGCGCGAGCGTGCTCTTGCCCGAGCCGTTGGGCCCCATGACGGCGTGAATCTCACCCTCGTTCACGGTGAGAGAGAGGCCCTTGAGAATTTCCTTGTCGCCAACGTTGGCGCGCAGATTCTTGATTTCGAGTAGTGGCATAAACCTTGGACAGTCACCCTCGCGAGCGGAGCGAGTCGAGGGCCTGCTCTCATGAACGCTGTTGAATTCCGGACGACAAATGTGACCCAGAAGCAGATCCTCGACTCACCGCTTCGCGGTTCGCGAGGATGACGATCAGCCCACGGACCCTTCCAACGTGATCCCCAACAACGCCTGCGCTTCCAACGCAAACTCCATCGGGAGCTCCTTGAATACCTCTTTGCAGAACCCGCTGACGATCATCGACACCGCCTGCTCGGCCGACAACCCGCGCGCCTTCAGATAGAAGATCTGATCTTCTCCGATCTTCGACGTCGACGCTTCGTGCTCCACGATCGCGCTGTTGTTCCCGACTTCCACATACGGGAACGTGTGCGCTCCGCAGCGATTGCCGACGAGCATCGAATCGCACTGCGTGTAATTGCGCGCGCCGTGTGCCTTCGGCAGCACCTGCACACGCCCGCGATACGAGTTGTTGCCCTCGCCCGCCGAAATGCCCTTCGACACGATCGTCGATCGCGTGTTGCGGCCGATGTGAATCATCTTCGTCCCCGTGTCGGCTTGTTGGTGGTTGTTTACAACCGCCACGCTGTAGAACTCGCCGACGGCGTTGTCGCCCTGGAGAATCACGCTCGGATACTTCCACGTGATCGCCGAGCCCGTCTCCACCTGCGTCCACGAGATCTTCGCGTTCTCCGCGGCCTTGCCGCGCTTTGTTACAAAATTATAAATGCCGCCGACGCCATCCTTGTCGCCCGCGTACCAGTTCTGGACGGTCGAGTACTTGATCGTCGCGCCCTTGAGCGCCACGAGCTCCACCACCGCCGCGTGCAGCTGGGTCGTCGCGCGCTTCGGCGCCGTGCACCCCTCGAGGTAGCTGACGTACGCGCCCTCGTCGGCAACGATGAGCGTTCGCTCAAACTGGCCCGTATCCGCCGAATTGATGCGGAAGTACGTCGACAGCTCGACCGGACAGCGCACACCCTTCGGCACATACACGAACGATCCATCCGAAAACACCGCGCTGTTCAGTGCGGCAAAGAAATTGTCGCTGTACGGCACCACCGAGCCGAGGTACTTCTCGACGAGATCGGGATGCTCGCGCAACGCCTCGCCGAACGAACAGAAGATGATGCCGTGCTTCGCCAGCTCCTCGCGCATCGTGGTGCCGACCGATACCGAGTCGAAGATCGCATCCACCGCCACGCCGGCCAGCACCTTCTGCTCGGTCAGCGGAATGCCGAGCCTCTCGTACGTCTTCAGCAGCTCCGGATCGACTTCGTCGAGACTGCCAAGCGGCTTCTTGGTCTTCGGCGCCGAATAGTAGCTCTGTCCCTGATAGTCGATCGGACCGTACGTAACGTTCGGCCAGTGCGGCTCCTTCATGGTCAGCCAGCGGCGATACGCCTTGAGCCGCCATTCGAGCATGAACGCCGGCTCGTTCTTCTTGGCCGAGATCGCGCGAACGGTCCCTTCGTTCAGCCCCGGCGGCAGCGTGTCCGACTCGATGTCGGTCACGAAGCCAGCCTCGTACTCCCGGCTGATCAGTGATTCGATGGAACTACTCATAAGTCCTTGTCCGTGAATCGTTTGCGGGCATGTTCGGCTCCGCGGTCAGCCGAATGGTCCGCCGAGGCGTCAGGCGAATTCAGCCAAGCAGATAAAATTACTCGGGTTTCCCGCCGGATGCAAAACGGACCCGACGTTTTGCCGTGTCCGCGCTCAGCGCACCGCGAACGCGGCGTACACGACGCCGGCCAGCACGACCGCGATCGCCACCCAGAGCCACGGCTTCCATTTCGTGGCCGCATCCGGCGTCACCACCGAAATCTTCGACGTCGCCAACGTCGGATTGCGCCGCGACCACAGCTCCTCGCGATCGTCCGCGGCTCCCGGCTGCTCCGCGTCCCCGACGTCGCCCGAGAATCGCAGCTTCGTGAACGCGACCTCCACGACGTCGCCGACGTTCAACAACACCGGCGCGGTCGCCGCCGCACCATTGATCGCCGTGCCCGACGACCCCATCGAGTGCAGCACGAACCCGCCAGCCTCGCGCCGCACTTCGGCATGAAAGCGTGAGGCGGTCGCATCGCGCAGCAGAATCGCGTTCGACGGATCGCGGCCAATCGTCGTCGACCGATTCACGAGCTCGTGCGCGGTGTTCGTCGCCTCGTCGATCAGAAACACGCGACTTGCCGCCCCCGCCCCCGCCGCCGTCACGACCGTCGGCGGCGCATTCTCGCCGAACACGAAACGCTCGTTGCCGGCCAGAATCTCGTCGCCGTCGTTCAGAAGGTGCGACGCGACGCCGAGCTGCCGACCGTTCACGACGACGACATTGTCCTGCGACGTCGGCTTGAGCGATGCGTTGAGCCCATGCACGATGATCGTGAAGTGCCGCGGCATGAGATCGGCCGACGGCACGCGCCAATCCGCATCGGCTCCGCCACCCACGACGATTTCGCCGTCGCGCAGCTCGCGCGTTGCCGAGCTGGTGGCGAGCCACACTTACGCGAGCTCTCCCATCGCCTGGCGCAGCAGCGACGCGGCCAACTCCACCTTATATGCATTCTTTGACAACGGTTTCGCGTCGTACAACGCACGCTCGGCCAGGGTCGAGATCGTGTCGTCGTCGAGCCCACCCGACGACACATCTTCTTCGACCGACGAGCTGACGCGCCACGGACGCGGCGCCACGCCGCCGAGCACGATGCGTACGTCGCCGTTCACGCGCTTGCACGCGGCGATGCTCACGAGCGCAAAATCCCACGCCGCGCGCTGCATCGCCTTGTGATACTGCTGCACGCCTCCGCGCGACTCGGGCGGTATCGTAATCGCGGACACGAACTCGCCCGGCGTGAGAATCGTCTCGTGATCCATCCGCTCGCTTGGCAGCACGTAGAACTCGGCGATCGGCACCGTGCGGCGACCGCCGACCGCCGCGAGCTCGACGCGCGCGTCGAGCGCCGTCAGCGCCACCGCCGGATCGGATGGATGCACGATGTAGCACGGCCCGCCGTCGAGAATCGCGAGATACTGATTCTCGCCATGCGCGGCCGGACAGCTCGATCCGCCGTTCTTGAGACACGGAATGTTCTGACGATAGTACCAGCAGCGCGGACGCTGGCAAAGATTGCCGCCGAGCGTTCCCATGTGGCGCAGCGCTGGTGTTCCCACGACTTCGCACGCCTGGGAGAGCAGAGGAAATCGTTCTCGCACGAGCGCGTTTCGCGCGATCTCCTCCACGCGCGCCGCCGCGCCAATGCGCAAACCGCCGCCTTCGATCTCCTCGATGACGTCGCCATGCGGGACGGTGCGCAGATCGACGAGCAGATCCGGCTGCACCAGCTGCTCCGCGACCGTGACGAGCAGATCGGTCCCTCCGCCGAGCGGAACGGCGCCCGCGTCTTCGAGCCGCTGCGCGGCGTCGTCGGTGGACGTCGCTCGATAGTAGAGGAACGGATGGGTCACGACAGGTAAGAAATGAGTTCAGTGCGCTTTGCGCAACGCGGGGCGGGCGCAAAAAAAAGGACCTCTGCGGAGCAGAGGTCCTTCGCGTCGATCGGGCGTTACTGGCCTTCCGGCGGCGCCGTATCCCCCGAGCCCTTGCCATGCCAGGTCACGTCGGTCGGATGCTTGTACGTCTCGCGGTGGATGTACGTCGCGACGACGATGCACAACACCACCAGGCCGATCACGAAACTGGCGAAGCCCCAGCCTCCGTTCGTCTCGGCAGGTACGTAGCGATCGATGTGAAGAGCCATCGTTCCCTCAGGTCGGACAATCGTTCGGTGAGCGAGAAATGTACTCGATTCGTCCCTGTCACAAAGCCCCCAACGAACGCGGCCGGAACGATCCGGTCGGGATTCGGTAAGAAATCGCGTAGCGCCGCAACCATTATAGACGTCCGTGCTGTCTTAAGTGGTGAGCGGGTCGTACTTTGATTCAACCCGCCGCTTCTCCGCATTCGACGTGACGGTTCTTCGAGACGAGCTTCAGCGCACACTAGGTACTGCCTACACCCTCGAGCGGGAGCTCGGCGGCGGCGGCATGTCGACCGTGTTCGTGGCGCGCGACAACACGCTCGGCCGCGCCGTCGTCGTGAAGGTCCTGCCGTACGAGCTCGCGGCAACGGTCTCGGTCGATCGCTTCAAGCGCGAGATCATGCTGTCGGCGGGACTGCAGCATCCGCACATCGTCCCGGTGTTGAGCGCCGGCGAAACCGACGGGCTGCCGTTCTTCATCATGCCGTTCGTCGAAGGCGAGTCGCTGCGTGCACGTCTCGCGCGCGGACCGCTGTCAGTGCGCGAAGCCGTGAGCATCCTCAAAGACGTCGCGCGCGCGCTCCAGTACGCGCACGGCCGCGGCATCATCCATCGCGACATCAAGCCCGACAACATTCTGCTCTCGGCGGGTTCGGCGACGGTGACGGACTTCGGCGTCGCCAAGGCGTTGTCCGCGTCGCGCGAAGCGAAGCCCGCGCCCGGAACGCGCACCGGAACGATCACGCTCGTCGGCACGTCGATCGGCACGCCGGCCTACATGGCGCCCGAGCAGGCGGCGGGCGATCCGTCCACCGACCACCGCGCGGATCTCTACGCGCTCGGCATCGTCGGGTACGAGATGCTCGTCGGCACGCCGCCGTTTCACGGACGCTCGCCACAGCAGCTGCTCGCCGCGCAACTCACCGAACCGCCGCCGCAGATTGGCTCGCGGCGCTACGACGTGCCCGAAGCGCTCGCGTCGCTCATCATGCGCCTGCTCGAGAAGGAACCGGGCAAGCGACCGCGCACGGCCGCCGAGATCGTGCGCTCGCTGGAGGATCCCGCGGTCGTCAGCGGGACCTTTGTTTCCGCGCCGGCGCCGACTTCCGTAAAACCGAAGCGCGTGATCTGGGCGCTCGCCGGCGCCGGTATTCTCGCGTCGGTTGCCGCGGGCGGAGCGTGGTTCAATAATCGGCGCACGTCCGGCACGGAGAGCGCGCCAGTTCCCGCCGCGGCCGCCGCGACGACCAAGTCCATCGCGGTCATTCCGCTCGTCAACATCAGCCGCGATACGAGCGACGCGTACTTTTCCGCGGGCATGACCGCCGAGCTCACGAATGCACTCAGTCGCATTCCGGGCCTGCGTGTCGCGTCGGGGACTGAAGTCGCGCCGAGCGATCAGGCGTCGAACCCGGTGGAGCTTGGAAAGGCGCTGAAAGTGAACATGGTGCTCGTGGGCACGGTGCAGCGCAACGCGAATCGTCTGCGCGTGACCGCACGCCTGGTGAACACGGCGGACGGGTTCACGATCTGGTCCGACATGTTCGATCGCGACGCGAAGGATGTGTTCAAGGTGCAGGACGACGTGACCTCGGCGATCGTGTCGGCGATCTCACCCGAGCTGTCGACCGCCGCGGCGGCGCCGGTGGCGACGGCCGTCGAGACGGGCAATCACGGCACGAACGATCTCGCGGCGTACGATCTCTATCTCCGCGGCCGCTACTTCTTCGACAAGCGCGGCGAGGCGTCGCTGCGTCGCGCGCTCGACTACTTCGAGCAGGCGACGAAGAAGGATCCGTCGTTCGCGCGGGCCTACGCGGGCATCGGCAACGTGTACGCGCTGCTGCCGCTCTACGCCAACGTGCGCGTCGACTCCGTGATGCCGCTTGCGCTCGCCGCGATCGATCGCGCGGTGACGCTGGACAGCACGCTGTCCGAGGGCTTCGCGTCGCGCGCAACGTTGTATCAGGCGAGCTGGAAGTGGGCGGATGCCGAGCGCGACTACCAGCGCGCGCTGCGCCTCGATCCGCGGTATGCGGCGGCGCATCAGTGGTATGGCGAGATGCTGTTGCTCGGCGGCCGGCCGACGGAATCGGTCGCGCAGCTCAAGCGCGCCTCCGATCTCGATCCGCTGTCGCCGATCATCTCGGGGTCGTACGCGTTGGCGCTCGTGGTGTCCGGCGCGAATGACGCCGCCGTCGCCGCCGGCCGCCGCGCGGTCGAGCTCGACTCGGGGCTGGTGGTAACGCACTTCATGCTCGGCGCCGTGTACTTGCAGGCGAATCGCGCGGCCGAAGCGGTCAAGGAGCTCGAGGCGGCCAGCCGACTCGACACCGCATCGGTGCAAACGCTCGGTCTACTAGGATTTGCGTATTCCAAGACTGGAAAGACGGCGCAGGCGGCCTCGATCGTGCGCGAGCTCGAGCAGGGCATCGGCCACATGAGTGGTGCGGCGGCGGCCGCGGCGCGCGTCTATCTGGGCCTCGGCGACAACAGCCGCGCGCTCGATTTGCTCGAGCGCGCGGCCGCCGGCCACGATTCGTTCTTCTCCAGCGAGTCGATGGCCGAACACTTCTTCGATCCGATCCGCTCCGACCCGCGCTTCGCGGCCGTCGTTCGGAAGGTGGGCCTCGACCCGGCGAAGCTCGTCAATCGGTAGGCGGCTACATCCCCATCGCCATCTTGTCGAGCATGTTCTTCGCCGCGTCGCGATGCGCGACAAACGCGGGCGCGACCGTCGTCACCAGGTTCTTCAGCTCGGCATTCTGAATCGCCGGCAGCAGCGTCTTTTGCACCGCCGCGATCACCGCGTCGTGATACCCGACCTCGTTTTCGAGGAACGCCTTGTCGAACTCGGCGCCCTCGAGGCTGCGCAGCTTCTTCATTACCGCCGCGTGCTGGCGGACGCTGTCGTCATCCTTCGGCGGCGTCGGGGTTACGCCGAGTTTCTTGGCCAGGTCGCGGCCCTGCTGCCGCACCGTCTTGTGATCGCGCGCGAGCATCGCGCCGAAATCACGGATGGCCTTGGTCGAACCCATCTTCGCGCCAAGCTCGCCTGTCTCGATGTCGGCGGTGTTTGCCGCGTCGAAGATCGCCACGATAGTCGGATCATCGAGCGCGGCTCCCGGCACGGATGAAACGACGGGTACGGGTACGGGGGCGGCGATGGCGGTGCGAAGCGTGAACGCAACGGCGCCGACAGCCAACACCGATGCGATCGGAAGAGCGCGTTTCCACGACATGTCGAGCATCTCCTGAGTGAAGTCTGAGTGAGGCCTGAGTGAAGCGTGAGCGAAGGTGGTCGGCAGGAGTACGCTCGATTGGCCGAACCGGATTTCCGGTTCTCTCGCGGCCGTGCAACCATCTGCGCGGCGGATCGTCAAAGGGGTGATGCGCATCACGACCTGCCTCGCGCTGATGCTGGCCTTTGCCGCCACGGCCTGCTCGCGCCCCGTTCTCTATTATCCGCCCGAGATCGCGCCGGTCGCGAAGCCCGAGCCACAGCCTGTGCTCGCCGGCAAGCCGACCGCGGTCGCGCCGGAAGCGGCCTCGCTCACCGACGTCGAGTATCTCACCGCGCGACACCTCGTGGTTCCGGTCGCCGGCGCCGACATGTCGAAAGTCGATGACACGTTCCTCGATGGTCGCGATGACGGTGGACGCACGCACCACGCGATCGACATCCTCGCGCCGCGCGGCACGCCCATCCTCTCGGCCGACGATGGCAAGATTCTTCGCATGTCGACGAACACGCTGGGCGGCATCACGATGTACACCGTCGATCCGCTGAACCGCCTCGTGTACTACTACGCGCACATGGATCACTACAACGATGCCATGACGCCCGGCCGCACGATCGCGCGCGGCGACACGCTCGGCTACGTCGGCACCACGGGCAACGCGCCGAAGGACACGCCGCATCTGCACTTTCAGATCATGCGTTGGCCGGCCGATGGGAAGTATTGGAACGGCGAGCCCATCGATCCGTTCGAGTTCCTGGGCGGCGTGCATCGCGAGCACGCGCACCACACCGGGGCGCAGCCGCTCGACTGGTAGCACGAGCCTTCGCTTAGACGCCGTTCCTTCCTGTAGTAAGCCGTTCGAGGCATTCCTGGCTTCGTTCGATGATGCGGCCGGCTAGCGGATCGACATGTTGTCGATCGAGCCCGTCCTTCGCGGCGCGATGCGCGACTTCCAATACCGCATCGGGAATCTTGGGAAGCAGGGACTCGATCCGACCGATCACGTAATCCGGTCGGAGACGGCTGTTCTCGGCTAACCTCATCCAATCGCGACGAGCAATTCGACGCGCTGAGTACTCCCGGCCCACCCGCATGGCCAACTTGACGTCATGCAGCCGGTCATCCGAGTAGGGGAGATAGCTCGCGAGGTCGTAGAACGGCGCCAATCGAACGCCGCCGCCAGGAACGTGAAGCAACGCATAATTCTTTGCGTGGGCGTCTGGCGCAGCGAGCACCCAATTGAGGGCCAGGATGTCGATGAACCGATCCACGTCGGATTGCGGATCGAGGGATGACTCTTGAATGAGCGCGACGATCTCAGCGACGCCTGGGCCGCCGTCGCTTTCGTATTTATTCCATGGCTGGACTGAAAGCGCCTGGCAAACATCTTCTTGATGTATCCGGCGATACCCGTGCTTGGTTGGCTGGCGATCGAAGCGTTGCACAACAATCGCGATTTGATCGTCGAATCGCTTCACCTCGGAACGAGCGGCTCCGAGGTCCAACTCAGACGCGAGCTCCAAACTGAGATGTTCGTTCTCGGCAAATCCGGAGTAATTGCCCGACGGAGGCTTGAGGATGTGCGTCGTCGGCGTGCGGCCGAGGGGGCGTCCCCATTTATCGCCGCGTCGGAACAACGCGATCTTGGGCTGGGCGCCGGCCAGGCTGAAGCGGCCGATCGTTCGCGTGTCGCGTCCCGGCAGACCAGTTTCCTTCGCCGCCCGCAACGCTCGCGCGATCTCGTCTTCCTCGATCCATTCCACTCGCTCGCGCGTAGTTGGATTTACGATTTCTGATAGCCGTTCGGGAGGAGTGAGTTGCACAGCACCGGCACAGTCGGCGCCGATGTGCGCGAGCAGCGCGACGGGGTTGCGTGCCGATACGCCGAACGTTCGTGCATAACGATCCAGGACACGCTCGTTGTCGGGCAACAGCCCCCACAAGTACGCGCTCGTCGCTGCGTGGTCATGCTCCGCGGCGGTGAGCGGCATGGACAGGGAGAGCGGATAACTCTCGTCGTCCGATCGCCATGCGTCGTCGTAACTGAAACGCAAGCGCGCGGTCGCGGCTTGCACGACGTGGCCGACCAGTCGGCCGTCCAACAGAACGACCAAGGCCAGCCGTTGTTGGCTTGCCGGCGTGGCGCTCATTCGGCGCGACGCTTCGTCGAGTTGACGATGTGACTGATTTCCCGCGCTGCCGGCGACTCACGGCGCGGTCGGACGGACATCTCGAGACCGAGCGCGAGGAGCGCGCGAAGCAACATGCGAAGGTCCGGGCTGGTTTTCCCTTGCTCGACTTGGACGACCCAACGACGACTGACGCCGATCGACGTCGCCAATTGGGCTTGTGTAAGCAGCCGCGCTTTCCGGGATTCGCGGATCAAGAGGCCTAGGTCTTTTCGGGTTCTGATCCGCATGGGCGGCCGCCGCCGGGTCAGGGTCGGTTCTGTGATGTTAAGATCACTACTTCGTAGTGTAATCTTTAGATTACTTCTGTCAATAGCGATCCAAAAATCACATATATGAAACGTGATCCATTGATCACCTCCCGATACAGATTAACTTCTGGTATGCCACTGTCATCGAAGGAGCGCGCCGCGCTACGCGGAGAAGCGCATCATCTCACGGCAGCCGTGCACATCGGCCAGCACGGACTCACCGAGTCGCTGAAGCAGTCGCTCGACGACGCGTTGCGCACGCACGAGCTGGTGAAGATTCAGTTCGGCAAGAATGCCGAAATCGATGTGCGGGACGCCGCGAACGAGCTGGCGCAGGCCATGGGCGCGGACGTCGTACAGGTCATCGGCAAGACGGCCACGCTGTACCGCGAGAATCCGGAGCTGGAACGGAAGAAGGGCGTTCCCCCGTGGCGGAGCAAGTAGTTGTCATCCTGAGGGAGCGCAGCGACCGAAGGACCCCTTTCATTGCGGAGAGAGCAGCGCCCGTAACACCCGCCACGGTGTCAGCGGTATCTCGCCCACCTCGACTCCGATCGCGTCCGCGACCGCATTGGCGATTGCCGGCGCGGTGCCGATGATCGGCGGCTCGGCCAGCCCCTTCGCGCCGACGTGATTCGCCACCGTGTCCGCCGCGCCGACGAAGAACGCGTCGATCTTCGGCACGTCGGCCATGGTGGGAATCTTGTAGTCGTGCATGTTCGGGTTCATCGGCATGCCGATGTGCTCGTCGAAGATACGCTCTTCAAATAATGCGTATCCAAGACCTTGAATGATGCCGCCCTCGAGCTGGCTTTCGGCCAGGGTCGGATTGATGATCCGCCCGGAGTCGTGCGCCGATACGATGCGCAGCACGCGCACGTGTCCCGTCTCCGTGTCGACTTCGACCTCGGCGAACTGCGCGCCGAACGCCGCGATCGCCGTCTTGTCCGGATTCGGCCCGCGACTGCCCTGGCCCATGATCATCACGTCGCCAAGCGTCTCGCAGACGTCGCGGAACAACATGCACTGATCGTTCGACTTCGCGTGAATCTCGCTGTCGTGCGACTCGAGGTCGTCGCGCGTCGTGTTCATCATGCCGGCCGCGGCGTCGAACAATGCGTCGCGTGCTTCTTCAGCGGCAACGCGCACGGCCGGCCCGACGGACGCGGTCGTGATCGAGCCCCAGGAGTTCGACGCGAACGGCAACCGCTCCGTGTCGCCGAGCACGGTGCGCACGTCGTCCACCTTCGCGCCGAGCACTTCGGCGGCGATCTGCGCCATGACCGTGCGCGCGCCGGTGCCGAGATCCTGTGCGCCGGTCAGCACTTCGATCGAGCCGTCGCGATTGAGCCGCACCGTGGCATACGCCGGCGGTCCGCCGCCCGCGCCCCACGTGATCGACGCCATGCCCACACCGCGGCGAAAACGCGATACCGTGTCGTGCTTCCGCATGCGTGCGCGCCCCCAGCCGAACCGCTGCGCGCCCTGCACGTAGCACAGATCGAGTCGCTTGTTCGAGTACGCTCTGCCCTTGTCCTGATCGGCGTCCGCGTAGTTGCGGCGGCGCAGCTCGAGCGGATCGAGATCGAGCTCGCGCGCGAGCACGTCCATCGCGGACTCGAGACCGAACGCGCCCTCGGTATGCCCCGGCGCGCGAAACGAGTTCATCGGCGAGGCGTTGATGTACACGAACGTCTCGTCCGTGTGGACGTTCTCGCAGCGATACATCTCGTGATAGATCTTTCCCGGACCCGACAACCACCCGCCGATGCCGAGCACCGTCGTCGACGCGAGCTTGATCGCGGTGAGTCGTCCGTCGCGTGTGGCGCCGAGCGTTACCTGTTGCACGGTCGACGGGCGATTGCCTGCATCCGATTGCTCACCCTCACGATCGAAGATGCACCGCACGGGCTGGCCGAGCTTGCGCGCGAGCGCGCATGCGGCGTACGTCGCGTGCGAGGCGCCGTTCTTCGAGCCGAAGCCGCCGCCCATGTAATTCTTGATCACCCGCACCTTCGAGAGCGGAAGCTCGAAGGCCGACGCAACGTCGGCGCGCGTCATGAAGATGCCCTGCGTCGACTCCCAGACGGTGAGAAAGCCGCCCGACCAGTCCGCAACCGCTCCATGCGGCTCGAGCGCCGTGTGCAGCGCGACCGGCGTGCGATACTCGCGCGTGATGGTGACGTCGGCCGCTTCCAGCCCCGCGGCAACGTCGCCTCGCGATGCGACGCGCGGTGAACGCCGCGGCATGTTGCCGGTCGATCGAATGCGCGGCGCGTCGGTGGACAGCGCGTCGTGCGCGTTCGCGACGTGCGGGTCGAGCTTCACATCCACTTCGATCGCGCGCAGCGCACGTTCGGCGATCTCGAGTGAGTCGGCGCAGATCGCCGCGATCGGCTGATGCGCGTAGTGGATGGTATGGTCGAACAGCGAGATGCCGTCCAGCTTGATGTCGGGCACATCGTCGCTCGTGACCGCGCCGCGCACGCCGTCGAGCGCCAACGCCGGCGAGAGATCGATCGACACGACGCGGCCGCGCGCGACCGGCGCACGAAGCAGCGCCGCGTACAACATGCGCGGCAGCTGCATGTCGGCGGTGTACCGCGCATCGCCGGTGATTTTCTCGAGCGCGTCCATGCGCGGAACGCTCTTCCCGACGACGTGCAGCTCGGCGTCGTCGCCCCACGGCGCGGGTTCGCGCGAGGGCAGTTCGACGATCTTCGTTTCTTCGCGTCCCTCGACTTCGACCTTCGTCGTCACGAAGCGTCTAGTCATGGGCGGCGTCCTGCGTCGTGTCCGGCGCGGTGTCCTGGCTCGCGGCCGCGAGCACGGCGCGCAGGATTTTCGGGTACGCACCGCAGCGGCACAGATTGCCGCTCATGCCGCGGCGCACGGCGTCTTCCGTCGGATTCGGGTTTTCCTTCAGCAGGGCGACAGCCGCCAGAATCTGTCCCGGCGTGCAGAAGCCACATTGCAGCGCGTCGTGCTCGGCGAACGCCGCCTGGACAGGATGCAACGTTTTGTCATGCGCCAAACCTTCGATCGTCGTGATTTCCCGCTCGTCACATGCTACAGTGAGCGTCAGGCACGCGTAGACGGAAATTCCATCCAGCAGCACCGTGCAGGCGCCGCACTCTCCCCGGCCGCAGACGAGCTTCGTGCCGGTGAGCTCCAATCGATCGCGCAGGGTAGAAAGCAGCGTCTCGTGGGCGGGCGCGGTGACGTCGTGCGTGGCTCCGTTGACGATGAGACGCATGGAACTAACTTAGGCTCTACCGCCCGTCATTGCAGCCATCCGAGGCAACCAATGCCCTACGTCATCACCGAAGCTTGCATCAATACAAAGGACCGCGCGTGCGTCGACGTCTGTCCCGTCGACTGCATCTACGAAGGGGAGCAGCAACTGTACATCCATCCCGACGAGTGCATCGACTGCGGCGCGTGTGAGCCCGAATGTCCGGTCACGGCCATTTTCCCCGAAGAAGACGTGCCGGGCCACCTGAAGCAGTACGTGCAGATCAATCGCGACGTGTTCAAGAGCGACAATCCGCCGGGCAAGCCGCAGAAGTGACGCGGCGCGGGTAGCGCCGCGGGGCTTGTCGCGGCTACGCCGCAGGGAGCGGCGCTGACGCGCGGGTGCGGTGGCCTTCGTCCACGCAAAACCAAAAAACCTCGAGACATTCGTCTCGAGGTTTTTTGTTGTCGCGCGAAGCTCAGCCCCGTTCCGCTCTTATGATTCTGCCTGCGCGCGTAGCCCGCGCCATCCCCGCGGCCTCCGGCCGCCACCCCCTGACGCGAAGCGTCGCCACTCCCTGCGCGCGCAGCGCGCGCCACGTCACTTCCACCAAACCTTCTGCTTCACCAAGAACAGCACCACCAGCGCCAGGTACTGCAGGAACGTCGAGATCTCGCTCCGCCACGCCTCGCGCCAATCATGCGGCCCGCTCTCCGGCTGCTTCGGCGGTCGAGGAAGCCACCGCGGCGTCGTCTGCTTGTAGTCGAGATACTCCTGCCCGAAGATCGACTCGAGCACCCCTTCCTCGTAGCGCACGATCAGCGTGTATTCCGCTGCGAAGATCAGCACCGCGAGCGGAAGGAACCACATCACGCCCGAGATGACGACGAAGCCCATCCAGATGAAGAAATTGCCGACGTAGAGCGGATTCCTCACCCAGCGGAAGACGCCATACGTCACCAGGCGCTGCACGTCGCGCGAGCGGCGGCGAGTCACCGTGCCGGCCGCCGCCACGCCCGACATGCGAATCCATTCGCCGAACACGATCAGGACCGCGCCGGCGATCCAGTTCCATCGCGTCGCGTATCCCGGCGCGAGCAGCGCGACCAGCAGAAACGGCACCGGCAGCCAACTGCGGTTGCGAAACAGCACGGCACCGACGCGCGCCGGCGCGCTGCGTTCTGTCGCGGAAGGGGCCGGCGGCGTAGTCGACTGGCTCGATTGGCGCGGTGAAGTCATCGCCGGAAAGCTAATCAACGCCCCGCGCTCACCGCCCATTGCCCAGCGCGGGGCTAGTTGTACATGAGACTCGCGAGAAACTCGCTCACCACGGTGTTGAACGCCGCCGGCCGCTCGAGACTCGACAAGTGCCCCGCCTGCTGCAGCACCTCGATCCGGCTGCCGGGAATCGACTCCTGCAGCCGCCGCGCTTCCTTGACCGGCGTGATGGCGTCTTCCTCGCCGACCACGACGAGTGTCGGCACCGAGATCGTCTCGCACGTCGCCGTCGAATCAGGCCGCGCCATGAGCGCCTCGAGCCCGCCGATGATTCCCTCAACCGGCGCCTGCGCCATCATCCGATGCGTCGCGTCATAGATATCCGGGCGCTTTTCACGGGTGGTTTTTCCCACCAGCCCCGCGATCTGCACGTTCGCCACCGCGATGCTCCCCTGCGATTCGGCGAGCTCGATCAAGTGTCGTCGCCGCGTGATGCCGTCGCGCGTATCGGCCGCCGCACGCGTGTCGGCGAGCACCAGGGCGCGCACGCGATCGCGATGCCGCCGCCACAATGCGAACGCGACATAGCCGCCCAGCGACAAGCCAACGAACACGGCGCGTTCGATCTGCAGCGCATCGAGTACGCCCACCACGTCGTCCGCATAACGCTCGACACTGTACGGCTCGGCCGGCGCGGATTCGCCGAGCCCGCGCATGTCGATCGCGATACACCGGCATTCGGCCACGAGCGCGCCGACCTGCGGGTCCCACATCGTGCGATTCAGCGGGAACGCATGCAGAAACACCACCGGCAATCCCGTGCCGACGTCGTCGTACGCGATCGCCGTGTCTCCGACCAGCGCAATCACTCGTGTTCCGGCCACTGCGGCAACATCTCACGCCACGAATCCGGAACGGGCACCGGCTGCCCCTGTTGATTGACCGCCACGAACACGATCGATGCTTCGGCCACCAGCGCGTTCGATCCCACTTTGCGCACGTCCTGCTTGATGATGTAGCTCGTGCGCCGAATCGCGAGGAGCCCCGAGCGAATCACGAGATCCTCGCCTGGCAGCGACTGCGCGAGATACCCGATGTCCACATGCCGCACCACCGAGAACACCGGCTGCTTCGCCCATTCGCGAACGTTGATCTGCGGCTCGAGCAGCGACCACCGCGCACGCTCGAGAAAGTTGAGCATCGTCGCGTGATTCAGATGCCCGAGCATGTCGCAGTCCGTCGGATAGATGTGAAACGTGACTTCGGGCAGTGTGGTCATGATGGCCGATGGGTAGTATGCGGAATTCCGAGCGGAGGTGCGAAGCGCCGAAGTGAGGAACTATGACAGTAGTATGCGGAATTCCGAGCGGAGGTGCGAAGCGCCGAAGTGAGGAACTATGACAGTAGTCGGAGGAACCATCACCATAGTCTAGAATCGAACGTTAACCAGAAAAGCGTAACACCGGATTCAGCCACCGCGATCGCGTGCGAGAACGCCTTCGCGCTATACGTGGCGTCGAGGCGAATTCCCGTCGTTTCAAGCAGTTGCGTTGCTGCCTCGCGCCCAGCGGTCGTCTCGCGGCCATATGCGCCACCGTACGCATGGTGCTCGACACGCACATGGTCGCGCACGCGCGGCACTCGCGTTCCACTCACACGCTCGATCAGCGCCGCCGAGCGATTCGCCAACGACCGCACATGCGACACCCGCCCAACGATCCTCGGCACCACCCGCACGCCGACGACTTCGATGTCCCGCTCGGCGATCGCGAACGCGAGTGCCAACCCCGCCATCGTTCCTCCGGTGCCGAGTGGCGTGACGACGTAGCGTGGCGCGGGCAACGCGCCCCGTTCGATTTGATTCACCAACTCGAGCCCGGCGTTCACGTGACCGAGCACGCCCAGCGGACTGCTTCCGCCCGCCGGCACCCAGAGCGCGCCGCGCAGCCGGCGGCCGACTGCCCACGCGTACGCGCCGACGGGCGATCGAAATACCGGAGCGCGCGCCGCTTCTCGCCCGATGCGTGCCGCGACACGTTCCGCCGTCGCGTTCATGACCTGCTTCCATCGCCCAACGAAAACGCCGGCGCCCAATCGTGATGCGTACATGGTGACGGCAAGCGCGTGCGTCGATCCCGCCGAGCCGACCGTGACGACGCGATCGCCGCCGCGAACGGTCCCGAGAAGAAACTCGAGCGCGCGCACCTTGTTCCCGCCGAGCGGATCGGCGCTCAGATCGTCGCGCTTGATCCACAGCCCCGGATGGATCGTCGCGAGATGCTCCACCGGCGTCGGGCCGTTCGTCAGCGCGACGCGCGGCAGTTGATCGAGCGCCGGGTACCGCTCGATGAGCGGCGACGAGAATTGTCCCGAGCTACTCAACGCCCTTGTGTGGATTCTCTCCCGGACCGATTTGCGGATCGCCGACGATGTCTTCGACATAGAGCATCTTGACCGCGACCATCGTCGCCGCGAGCAGCGGCACCGCGCACATCAGGCCAAGGAATCCGAAGAGAATCGCCATCAGCGCCTGGGAGAGAATCGTGAGCGCCGGCGGAAGATCGACCCCGCCTTTCATGAGCAGCGGGATCAAGAGATGGCCCTCGAGGAAATGCACGCCGACGAAGGCCACGCCCACCCACATCGCCTTCTCCGGCGAGTCGAGGAAGCCCATGAGGATCGAGGGCGCGGAGGAAATCAGCGCGCCGGCGGTTGGAATGAACTCCAGCAGCCCCGAGAGCAGGCCGAGCGCAAACGCCGCTTTGATGTGCAGCGCCAGCAGCACGATCGTCGTGACGATGCCCATCACCACCATCGCGATGAGCTGCGTCACGAGCCATTTGCGCAGCACGGCCGCAACCGCCGAGAGCACGTCGCCGGTCCGCCGGCGCCGTCCGTGCGGGAACAGGTGCATGATGCCGCTGCGGTACATGCCCGGATCGACCGCGATGTAGATCGATAAGAAAATTATAATGAGTATTCCTGTAACAACCTCGATCGTCGACGACAGGAAGGGAAACAACAGCCGAGTCGCGCCGCCAAGCTGGCCGCCGATCCGGCGGCGCAGCGTCGACACCACGGTGCTCTGCGGCTGGAGTTGCGTCCCTGCCGTCGGGACCGGCGCGGCGGGCGGTGCGGACGTCGCCGCCTGTGGCACCGGCGGGCCGGCAACCGGCTTCTGCCCCGAGACGGCCGAGTCCGCCTGAGAGACATCCGTCAGCCCGCTGAAAATCATTCCAACGACGCCGCTGCGGCGCGCATTCACCCACTGATCCAACCGGTCCAGCGCGTCCGGCAGCTGCCGCCGCAATTCGATCGACTGTTCATGGATCGTCGGTGCCATCACCGCCCCGAAGCCGAACAGCAGCCCGAAGAACGCGAGCACGATCAGCGCCGCGCTCAAGCCCCGCGGAATTCGCCAGCGCGACAGCACGTCCACGCCCGACGCGACGGCCAACCCGAACAACATCCCTAAGAACGCTGTGAGGAACAGCGGGTGCGCGAACCAGATCAGCCGTACGCCCAGATACATGCCGATCACGAGCGCGGCGGTGCGCATCACGTCCGCGTTGCGCCAGCCGGTTCGCCGGCGCCGCACGCGATGCTGCCGCGGTGTCGGCGTGTCTCCCGCTACGTTCGCCTCATCGCTCATCGGGTCGTCACGTCCTCGGTCTCCCGCGACGCGCTCCGCGTCTCGCGTCCGTTAGATTGCGCTGCGTGCATACGCCCGTGTATCTCGACACCGCGAGCGTCGTCGACAGCTTTCTGGCCTCGATCGGCGACATCAGCATCCTTGCCCTCGATACCGAGGGCGCGAGCTTCCATCGCTTCGTCGATCGAATCTATCTGCTCCAGCTCTCGACGCGCGACCAAACGGCAATCATCGATCCCATCCCGATCGGCACGCCCGCTCGACTCGGCGGTCTGCTCGAGGATGCCCGCGTCGAGATCGTGTTTCACGACGCGGATTATGATCTGCGATTGCTGCACCAGGATTATGGTTGGAACGTTCGGAACATTTTCGACACCCGCATCGCCGCGCAGCTGCTCGGGCTCAAGGCGTTCGGGCTCGCCGCGCTTCTCGAGCGATACTTCGGTCTCAAGCTCGACAAGAAGCATCAGCGCGCCGACTGGTCCATGCGGCCGCTCACGCAGGGCATGCTCGACTACGCCGCGCAGGATACCATCCACCTGCTGGAGCTGCGCGACAAGCTGAAGCACGAGCTCGAATCCGCGGGCCGCTGGGATTGGGCCGCCGAGGAATTCGCGCTGCTCGAGGGCACGCGCTGGGCGGGCGATGATTCGGCGAACGCGTTCCTGCGCATCAAGGGCGCGCGCGACCTCTCGCGCCGCGAGCTCGCGGTGTTGCGCGAGCTCGTGCCGTGGCGCGACGACGTGGCGCGCCAGCTCGATCGCGCGACGTTCCGCGTCGTCGGCAACGAGCAGCTGCTCGACATCGCGCGCCAACAGCCCGCGACGCGCGAGACACTCGGCGCCATCAAGGGCATGCCGCGGGGCATTCTCGAGTCGCGCGGGAATGAGGTGCTCGACGCGGTGAAGCGCGGGCTCGCCGTTCCCGAGAACGCGCTGCCGCGCTTTCCGAAAGCGGCGCGCTGGGATCGCGATCCCGATTTCGATGCGCGCGTGAATGCGCTCAAGACCGTGCGTGATGCTACGGCGACGCGCCTCGATCTCGATCCAGGTGTGTTGTGCTCGCGCGACCGCATGGAGGCGGTGGCGCGCCGGAACCCCGCGTCGCGCGAGGAGCTGGAGTCGGTCTCCGAGCTGCGCCGCTGGCAGCGGGCGGTGCTCGGTGAGAGTTTTCTAAAGGCCTTGGCCCCGCACCGCAAACAAGTGCCCGCGCAAGCCGACTCTCCCTATCGCGATTAGCCGCCCAGCGCCCAGCGCTAAAGCCCCATGTACGCCCTGACGCGCGGCTCGATCTTGTCCGGCGTCCAGAACGGATCCCACACCAGGTTGATGTTCACGGCCCCGACTCCCGGTACCGTTTTGAGAACCCGCTCGACGTCGCCCATGATCTGCGGGCCCGCCGGACAGCCCGGCGACGTCAGAGTCATGTCGACCTGCACGTCGGCCCCATCCACCATCACGTCGTAGACGAGCCCCAGGTCGACGATGTTCAAGTTGAGCTCCGGATCCTTCACCTTCCGGAGCGCCATCTTCACCTGATCGGCACTCGGCGGCGGCTCAGTGGGTTGGCTCGCGGGCTGAGTCTGCGGGTCGGCATTGGGTAGGTCGCTCATACCTCGTAAGGTCGGGGGGCGTCGTCACGGCGGCAAGCGGATCTCCTACGTAGTTCCAGGCCGCCGCCTACGTCATTCTCCGCATGGGCCGGCCGTTCGGACGTGAGCACCTTGGGTGCGAACGCCGAACGACCTTCACCAACGCGGAGTGCCCGATGCATCGCTCGACATCGCTCGCGGGGATCGCTTTCACCGCGTCCCTCATTTGCGTCGCGCCCGGCCGACTTTCGGCGCAGGACAAGCCGCGCCCGGTGGAAGTTTCGGGCGTCCCCGCTCTCAACTTCGACGCCGACGAAGGCCTTGGTTACGGCCTCATCATGGCGCTCTACGGCTACGACGATCGCGCGACGTCATATCGCTGGACCGCGCAGCCGACCGTCTTTCTCACCACGCAAGGCCGCCGCGACTACACGCTCTTCTTCGACGCGCCGTCGCGTCCAGATCATCCGTGGCGATACACGGCATTCGTCGGTCGAGAGCAGCAGCTCGCCGCGCCTTACTACGGCATCGGCAACAACACGCCGTACGACCCGGCGCTGGAGACGGGCAGCACGCGCTACTTCTACCGGTATGGGCGAGATCGTCTCAGCGCCACGGGCGACGTCCAGCACGCACTCATTCTACCGAGCGTGCGCGTGCTTGTCGGCGGCGGCGTGTCGAACGACCGCATCGATCTCACGCCATTCGACAGCGGTACCACACTTCTCGAGCGCGACTTGCACAACCGCACACCACCTCTTGGCCACACGAACTACCTTCGCGCCGGCCTCACGTACGATACGCGCGACCGCGAGATCGGCACGCACGACGGCACCTGGGCTGACCTCATCGTTCAGCGCGTCGACAAATCACTCGGTGCCACGAATGACTACACGCGCTGGACGGCCTCGGTGCGGCGCTATCAGCCGCTGAGTGAACGCGTGACCTTCGCGACACGTGTCCTCATGCAGAACACGATGGGTGACGCGCCGTTCCACGCGCTGGCGGAAATTCAGACTACTCAGAAGTCGCAGGACGGACTCGGTGGCTCGAGCAGCGTTCGCGGACTCCCCAAGGACCGCTATGTCGGGAAGGGAATCGCCGTCACGAACAACGAGCTTCGTTGGAACGCCGCCGACTTCATGTTGCACGGCCGGCCGTCATCGGTGATTCTGAGCGCGTTCGTCGACGCGGGCCGGGTGTGGGACAATGGCGTCGATCTCTCGTCGATCACGCACGAGCTGCACGCCGGGTATGGCGGCGGCGCGCGATTAGCGTTCGGGCCGAGCTTCGTGGTGTCCGCGGATGTTGGGCACTCGGGGCAGTCAGCGGCGCCGATCTACATCGGACTCGGATACATGTTTTGACGCCGATAGCAAAAAGGCTCTCCACAAGGAGAGCCTTTCCATTTCGAGCAACGCCCGGCCTAATGCTTCTTCTTCGCCGACTTCTTCGAACTGCTCGCCTTGCTGGCAGCGACTCTCTTCTTCGACGAGGTCGACGCCTTTGCGGACTTCGACTTCTTCGTCGAATGCTTCCGCGCGTGCCGCTCCGGCCGGTTCCAGTCGACAGCCTTGTCGGCGCGGAACTTCGCCGGCATCACCATCGGCCCGTCGCCGTAATCCGTCACCGCGAGCGCGGCCGCGTCGGCGAGATCGGCGCGAACGTCGGCGATCACCTTGGCCGGACGCTTCGCCCGCGCTTCGTGGACGCGGTTCGTGAGCAACACCACGAACATGTCGCGGTCGGGGTCGACCCAAAGCGACGTTCCCGTGAAGCCCGTGTGTCCGTAGGCATCCTCACCGAGATACTTGCCGCAGCTGCCCTTGTCGTTGCACGTGTCCCAGCCGAGCGCGCGCGTTCCCACGGCGCGCTTGGTGAACAGCGCCACGGTCGAATCGGCGAAGATGCGAAGGCCGTTGTACTCGCCGCCGTTCAGCATCATCTGCGCGAAGACCGCGAGGTCTGACGCGGTGCTGAACAAGCCGGCATGTCCGGCAATGCCGCCGAGCGCGTACGCGTTCTCGTCGTGTACTTCGCCCTTGAGCGGGTAGCCGCGCGGCGGAGCGACTTCCGTGGGCGCCACCCGCGCCTTCAGCGAGTCGGCGGGCCGGAAGAACGTATCCGTCATGCCGAGCGGGCCAAAGACGTTCTGTTCCAGGAATTGGTCCAGCCGCTGGCCGGACGCCGCCTCGACCACGAAGCCGAGCATGTCGGCGCCAAGGTCCGAGTATTCGTAGCAGTGGTCCGGTTCGCAAACGAGCGGCGTCGAGATGACCGCGGCCCGTGCTTCCTCGGGCGTGTGCGCGATGCGCCACAGATCCCGCCCGGCCGGCAGCCCCGAGCGATGCTCGAGGAGCATCCGGATCGTGACCTGATCCTTTGCGCCGCCCGAGAACTCGGGGATGTACTTCGACACCGGATCGTCGAGGTGGATCTTACCCTGATCGTACAAGATCATGAGCGCCGACGTGGTGCCGACGACTTTGGTCAACGAAGCGAGATCGTAGATGGTGCGATCGGCGGAGACGGGCGTGCTGCCTTTTTCCCAGCTCTGCTTCCCGAAGCCCTTTTCCCACACGGCTGCGCCGCGCCGGCCGACCACGACGGAAGCGCCCGGGTATCCCCCAGCCGAAATTCCGCATTCGACGACGTGATCGATCTTGGCGAGCCGCTCGCTGGACATGCCCACGGCCTTCGGCGCCTTCACGGGAAGGCCGCCGCCGCCGTTAGCCGTCGCGAGCGAGAGTGAGACGAGCAGTGACAGCACCAGAACTCCGACGAACGGAATGCGGTCTCAGCAGCTGGGACTGGATGGACCAGACCCGCTACCTGACACCTGAGCTAGGTATATGCAGAACGCGTGCGTCTCTGTAGGTGAGTATCGGCCGGGAGGAGAAAAACGGCCGATGGGCCACCAAACCACACCAAGCCACCACGTGCGATACGTCACATTCGCACCAAATGTTCCTGATGGGAAGGTGGACGACGGTCCCATTCTGCCTTCTAATCGCGGGACGAGCAAGGGTTTGCGATGTAACGGTCCGCGATGAATCGTTCAGCCTGGGGCTGCGCGCGAGTAAACCCTTTCCGAACGTTCGGGGACTAATCAGACGCATGGATCACGAACCGCTCCTCATCCGCCGAGCGATCGATGGCGATGAGAGCGCGCTCCGGGCCCTCTGGACCCGGCACGCGCCTCACATCGACATGGTCGTACGTCGCCTGGTGGGCGGAGATGCGGACCTGGCGGCGGACATCGCGCAGGAAGTCTGGATTCAGATCTTCCGCGCGTTGCCGAGTTACCGCGGCGACTCGCAGTTCAGCACCTGGGCGCACCGGATTGCCGTCAACCGGACGCTCAACGCGCTGCGGAAGACGCGGCGCCTGGCGAGCATCGAAACCGAGGTGGACGAATCGTCGGCCTCGATCGAGCCGGATACCGAGCGCTCGTTCGTTGCCCAATCGATCGAAGAAGCCGCCGCCCAACTGTCACCGGGTGCGCGCACAGTGTTCATGATGCACGACGTCGAAGGCTACACCCACGAGGAGATCGCCGAGCAGCTCGGCATCACGCCCGGCGGGTCGAAATCACAACTGTTCAAGGCGCGCGGCAAGTTGAGACGGCTGCTCGCGCACCTCATCGATGTCAAAGAATCCTCAGATGTCCGATTACCAAGCAAAGGATCCGAGCATGTCGCACCTGCCTACTGAACGCCTGGCGGCATTGGTCGACGAAGCGCCCACGGCGGCCGAGCTCGCGCACTTGTCCGCGTGTGCGGCGTGCGCGCGCGAGCGTGTCGCATATTCGAGCGTCGCCGATCTGGCCGGCGCGGAAACGGCGCGCCTGGGAACGCCAATCACGAGTTGGGAATCGCTGCGGCCGGCGCTCGTCGCCGACGGTATCATCGACTCAGGCCGCGGGCTGCAATTTCGTGCGCGGCAGGTGCGCCGTCCGTGGCTCCAGGCCGCGGCAGCGGTGCTGTTGGTCGCGGGCGGCGTGATGGGCGGCCGCTATTCCGCCGGTGCATCACCGCTCGCCAACTCCGCGGTCGACTCGCCGGTCGCGTCGGCGCCGGTGTCTTCGCATTCGGCGGACTCCGCGCAGACGTTCAAATCGGTGGAAGATGCAGTCGCCGCGCAGACGCGCGCGCAGCTGCTCTATCAGAACGCGGTGGCGTTCATCGCGCAGCACGATACGGCGAACGACGCGCCCGCGTCGCCCGCGGCCATCCGCACGCGCCTCGCCGCGCTCGACGAAACCGGCCGCGTCCTCAGCCAGGCGCGGCAGAAGTCGCCGTACGATCCGGTCATCAACGGCTACTACCTCACGACGATGGGCCAGCGTGAGGCGACCTTGCGGCAGCTCAACACGGTGCTGCCGGCCAGCATGCAGATTATGAGTTACTAATGAGAAGTTTGATACATCGATTCGTTCATCCGCGCATGGCCGTCGTCGCCTTCGCCACGTTCGCGTCGGCCGTCGGCGCGGAGCGCGTCCAGGCGCAGTCGGCCGGCGCCGTCCGCCGGGATACCATCGCCGTGCGCAAGCTGACGGCGTCGCGCGTGACGATGGACTCGCTCATGACGATCATTCGCTCGCTCGATCAGACCGAATTCGGGTCGGATCAGTGGCTGGTGCTGTCCAAGCATCTGGAAACGCTCATGGGTGCGCCCACGGTGGGAAAGGTCACGTTTCGGATCAATGGCGGCTCTGAGCTCGCCATGCCTAAAGGGTGGATCGGGCTCAACCCGAGTGGACCAAGTGAGACCTACGCCGACTCGAACGGTCAGCGGGTGACGTATCTGGCATACCCGCTGATCGTTTCCGTCGAGCCGGACTCGCCGGCCGGCCACGCGGGGATCGCACCGGGTGATGTCCTGCTCGCCTACAACGGCGTCGACGTTATCGGCCACGAGCTCAACATGACGCGCTTGCTCATTCCCGATCACAAGCTCGACGTCACCGTGCGCCACGACGGTGAACCGAAGGATTACTCGCTCGTCATCGCGAAAGCGCCGTCACGATTGATGTACCGGCGTCTCGATCTGGGCGCGGCACCGAACTTCCCGAACGAGTTCTACGAGAAGCGGGCGGTCGCCGCCGCTCGTGCCAGTGTGGCGGGTGGTGGTGTTCTCGAGGCTGTCCCGAGGGCAACCATGATCCGCGGCCCCATGCTGCCCGGCGGCATGTTCATCATCTCTCGCGACGGCGTGCTTGGCGCGAGCATGGTGGACGTCGGACCTGACCTCGCGAAGGTGCTCAAGATCAGCACCGGGATTCTCGTGAAGCAGGTGCCCGAGACTTCGCCCGCCTGGACTTCAGGCCTGCGCGTTGGCGACGTGATCGTGAACGCAGGCTCGCAGCCCGTCACGACGCTCGATGAGCTGCGCGCTGCCTTCTCCGCGCACATGCGCGCGCGCGAGCTGACGCTCAAGGTCGTGCGCGATCACAAGACGCACGACGTCACGTTGAGCTGGTAGCCCGCTCACGCGGCTCGAGCTTCCGCTCGGCCGGTACCAACGATTTGTGCATCGACAACGCGGCGGTCGCCCCTTCGGCGGCCGCCGTGATCGCCAATTGCGATCCCGGTGTGAGATCGCCCGCGGCGAACACGTTGAACACTGACGTGTGACAATGCGCATCCACCACGGCGTGGCCTTCTTCGTCGCGCTCGCAGCCTAGCTGCACGGCCAGATCGTCGGCCGGATATTGCGCGATCGAGAAAAACACCTTGTCCGTGTCGAGCTGCGCGCCGTTCTCCAGCTTCAGGCAGTGAATCCGCCGATCCACGCAACAGACTTGGGTGATGCGGTCGGTGAGCACCGGGATGTTCAGCGCATCGAGCTTGCCGCAGTATTCCGGCTCGTCCATCTCCGGCGGGCGGCCGTTCGTGCAGATGATGATGTCGTGCGTCCACGTCGTGAGATTGAGCGCCATGCCGACCGCGCGGCGCCCGTTGCCGATCACGACGACCTTCTTGCCGCGCGCGTCGTAGCCGTCGCAATCCGGACACACGTGCGCGTTCGCACCGTACGCGTGATCGAGTCCGGGAATGTCGGGCCACACGTCGCGAATGCCGATCGCCAGCAAAAGCCGGCGGCACACGAGGCGACTTCCGCCTTCCAGCGACAGCACGAGCTCTTCGTCTCGCGGCTGCTCGGCATGCAGCACGATACCATCGACAAGCTCCACCCCAAGTTGGCGGCAGGTGTCACGACCGCGCGCGCGCAATTCGGGCGGACAAATGCCCTCGAGGCCGAGGAAACCGTTGATGCCGCGCGTTTGCCAGTTGCGCGGGTCGCCGCTGTCGACGAGCACGACCGAATGCAGATATCGCGCGGACCAAATGGCCGCCGAAAGTCCCGCGGGCCCGCCGCCCACGATGCCGATGTCGTACACGCGTTCGCGCTTCATGCGCTTACGGCGAGGCAAGAAGGGTGCTTACCGCACTTCCTTACCGCACCGGGCCCGGAGGCAGCGTGTACAACAACGCCAGCGTCGCGCGGTCCGCCGGCTGGATGTCGGTCGTCGTTTCGACGGGATACATCTTCGTTTTGGGATCGCTCGAATGTCCGAGCCCGATCGCATGTCCCGATTCGTGCCGGACGATGCCGGCGAGCGCGCTTCCGGGAATGACGACGCCCAAGCTGTCGTGAAGCGTGATCGTGATCGTGGCGCCGGCAATCCATCCGAATTGATCGTAGGTCAGCGCTGTCGTGCCGACGCGAAGTCCCAGCGACGCCGGAAACTGATCGGCCCACTCCAAACGAATCTCGGCCCCTACGGAGTCGAGAACGAACTTGAAGCGCAACGGCACTTGGGCCTCTTGCCAATCGCCGATTGCATCGCGCGCCATCTGCACGTAGGTGTCATTCCAGTCGCGCAGCGTCGATGCACTCTGGACCCACACGCGCAACGGCTGGCGATCGCTGTCGGGCCAGCGCACGAGTTGATTGCCCTGCTCGCCGAGAATTTCGCCGAGATACGTGCCGGGGACTTCGGCGATCTTCGCGCGGACGTCGACGGTGCGTGACGGCGCAGGCGCGTCGGTGTTGCGAACGATCTTTCGCGCCGCGATGTCCCGCACGATCGGATTGTCGCTCGCGGCGGCTGACGAGAGTCGTGGCGCGTGCGCGATCGAGACGCCGACGAATGCCGCCAGCGCCACGACGAGAAGCATCAACCAGTTTTCGATGCGGCGCACGACGGAAGTCTAGTGCGGCAGACCAGGCAGCGGACCGGTAGGCAACGCATAGAGCAGGCGCGCCGTTGCGCGATCCGCCGACGAGAGTTGCCGCACGCGAACCTTTGGCGCCATGATGCTCAGCGAGTCCGTCGTGTGATCGAGGCCGAGCAGATGTCCGATCTCGTGCATCGCCATGGCGCGCATGGAGTCGTCATCGAGCAGATCGCCCTGGTTGTGATGCAACGCCAGAATGATGTTCGCGTCGGTGATCACCCAGTCGTCGTCGCGCGCCCAGCGCGTGCGTCCGCTGATTGGCTCGTCGAAGTGATCGATCCAATTCACGTGCACTTCGGCCTGCGCCGAATCACGCACGAAGGCGAATTGCACGGGGAGGTCGACGTCGTTCCACGCCTCGAACGCTTCGCGCACCCGATTCACATAACTGTTGGAGAAGTCGTCGAGCGGTGACTGCGGTTGAATCCACACGCTGAGCGGCGAGTCCTCGCGTCCGGACCAGCGCGCGAGCGATGAGTCGCGTTCGCGAAGAATGTCGCCGATGTAGGTGCCGGATTCTTCATCGCGCAATCGCTGCATCACGCTCGATCGGTCGGCGCCGCGCGACGGCAGCGCGGCGACTTCACGGAGGACGCGAGCGATGGCGCCCGACGAAATGGTATGGCGCACGGGCTTCGGTTCAGCGACCGGCGCGTGAATGGCGCCGAGGACGGAAAGTCCCAGCGCAAGCGAGAGCAGGGGGAGGACGGCTCGCTTCATACCGATCGTTGACCGCCCCGGGACCGGCAGCGGCCCGGAGTTCAGGGGGAGGGAACTACGTGTTACTGCGGAGGAGTATCGGCGGGAACTACGAGAGAAATGATTCGACCAGCGAGAAAAAGCGGGAAGGGGATTCCCAGAAAGGCATGTGCCCGGAGGTAGGAACGAGCTCGTGGCGGGCGTTCTCGATGATATACGAATTGGCCCGCGAAACCGCTAGAGGCAGTGCGTCGTCGTCGCCGTGAAGGATCAGGGTCGGCGTTGTGATCCCACGAATTATCGGACGCCAATCGTATCCGTCGCGCCGCAAACGGGCAAGAACCGCGGCGCCGGTTTCGCTCGTCGCGGACGGAGGCGCGAATCGGCTGGCCATCTCGGCGTCGGCGAACCAGGCGGGATACACGGCGCGCGCGTATGTGCTGTGCAACTCGGGATCGGGGTCGCCAAGCGCAGCTTCGGGGATGGCGGCGACCGCATCGCGCTGCGGCCCTTCGAGCCGGCGCAAAACGTTTTCGCGCAACGGGATCATCCACTCGCTCGTCGGCCCGACGGCGTCGACCAGCACGAGCTTGCGCACGCCCGCGAGATCGCCCGCGGTGGCGAGCATCGCGATGCCTCCTCCCCACGAATGGCCAAGCACGTCCCACGAACGAATGCCCAGCGCGCGGCGCAACGCACCCACATCCGCCGCATCGTCCTCGATCGTCGACTCGGCAGGATTGGCCGGGGCGGACGATGCGCCCCGGCCGCGGAGATCGTAAAGAACGAGTTGTCGGCCTGCGGCGAGCGGCGACAGCGCGGGCCACAGCATCGAGTGGTCGTACACCATGCCGCCGTTGATGCAGACGAGCGGTCGCGCGCCGTCGACATGCGGGCTGGTGAACACGGCGAACGAGATGCCTCGCGCGCGCACGGTCTGTCGCTCGAGCCGCGGCGTACGAGGGAGGGATTTTCTGAAGGCGACGAAATCGGAGTACGACATTCAGAGAAATATGCTCAAAAAAACTGGACCACGGAAAACTGCCGGACGAATACTGACAGGCACGGAGACGGCGTTTAAACCGTTTGAATCGCGTTTCAAGGGAATGCTTCTTAGAACATCCCCGGGATGCTTCGATTCGCGAGGCGTCCCGAGGGTGTTCCAAAAAGAAGTCGCTGGACGGCAGTAGACTGCAGTTCACGCCGTCTCCGTGCCGTTCCGTGTTCGTCCGCCGTTGTCCGTGGTATACTGAGCGTGACCCCAACAATTGCTCATGCGCCGACTCATTCCCGCACTGCTCGCGATTCCCAGCCTTCTCGCTGCCCAGGAAAGCTTCGATCGCGCGATGATCGCCAGGATCCGTGACGAAGGGCTCAACCACTCGCACGCGTACGCGATGCTCGACACGATCGCGACGGTCATCGGGCCGCGGCTCACCGGTTCGCCCGCGTTCATGCGCGCCGCCGAGTACGCGAAGGGACGGCTCGAGAGTTTTGGATTGTCGGACGTCCACATGGAGAGCTGGCCGTTCGGCCGCGGGTGGCAACTCGACAAGTTCACGCTCGAGATGACGGCCCCGCGCTACACGCCGCTCATCGGCTACCCGGATGCGTGGTCGCCCTCCACGAACGGCGACGTCGTCGGCACGCCGCTGCTCATCGCCGGCATCTCGGCCGATTCGCTCGAGAAGATGCGCGGCCGCCTGAAGGGCGCGATCGTCCTCGCGCAGCCGCTGATGACGAACTTCATCCGCGAGGACCGCGTCAATCCCACGGCGCCGAACGCGCCGGCCGACGTGTACACCCCCGCCCCGCCGATCGGTGGCGGTCGCGGAGGGCGGGGCGGCGGGCGCGGTCCGACCGAAGCGCAACGCATCGCGGCCATCCTGCACGATGCGGGCGTCGGCGTGGTGCTCAAGCCGAGCCGCGGCATTCACGGCACGCTGTTCGTACAGACGCGCGACGCCGGCGCGAGCGGCGTGCCGACCGTCGTCGTCGCGGCGGAGCATTACAATAATATAATTAGATTATTGGCAAACCACGTCGCGCCCACGCTTCGCGTCAACGTTCACGGCCAGTACTTCACGCGGGACACGAGCGGCTATAACGTCATCGCCGAGCTGCCCGGGACCGATCCCCGCCTGAAAGACGAAGTCGTGATGATCGGCGGCCATCTCGATTCCTGGCACGCCGCCACGGGCGCCATGGACAACGCCGACGGCGCGGCTACCGTGATGGAAGCCATGCGCATTCTCACCGCGGTCGGCGCGCGCCCGCGCCGCACGATTCGCGTCGCCCTGTGGGGCGGAGAGGAGGAAGGCCTGTTCGGGTCGCGCGCGTGGGTCGAGCGACACCTCGCCGGCGACGCCAACGCGGGCGCGCGCGACAAGATGTCGGTCTACTTCAACATCGATCCCGGCTACGGTCTGGTCTACGGCTTCTACACCGAGGGCAACGCCGCCGCCAAACAGATCTTCGACGCGTGGCTCGAGCCCTTCAAGGACCTGGGCGCCCGCAAGAACGTCGTCGCCGGCATCGGCAACACCGACCACTTGAGCTTCATCGCTCAGGGCATCCCGGGCTTCAATCCCGTGCAGGAGTTCGCGGACTACGACGTGCGCATCCATCACACCGACATGGACACGATCGATCGCATGAAGCCGGACGACATCAAGGAAGCGGCGATCGTGTTCGCCGCCTTCGCGTACAACGCGGCGATGCGCGACGAGAAGATCCCGCGCGCCCCGCGCTGATCTCCGGCGATTCGAGGCGCCATGACGGTCGAGATCGTTCACAAGTTCGGCGGCACGAGCCTCGCCGATCCGGAACGCTTTCGCCAGGTCGCGGCAATCGTCGCGGCCCGGCCCGAGTCGCGGCGCGCCGTCGTCGTCTCGGCGATGAGCGGCGTGACGAACGCGCTGATCCGCGCCGTCGAGCTAGCCGGATTAAGAGATTCATCATACGCCACGATCGTCGATGACGTCGAGCAGAAACACGTCGAGACGATCGCCGCGTTGATCGCCGACGACGCTGCTCGAAGCCTGTTGGCCGGGCTCGAGCGCGATCTCGCCGACATTCGCGACGTGTTGCACGCGACGACGCTGCTGCGCCGTCATTCCCGAGAGACACTCGACCTCGTTGCCGGCTTCGGCGAGATCTGGTCGGCGCGGCTGCTTGCGGCGCAGATCAACGGAACCGGCGGACAGGCCGCCGCGCTCAACGCGCGCGAGGTGCTGGTGGCCGAGTGGCGAGATGACGTGCCGCAAATCGATTGGGCGGCATCACGCGAGCGACTCGCCGCATGGCTCGGGCAACGACGGGAAATTCCGCCGACGCTCGTCATCACCGGCTTCGTCGCATCGGCGCCGAGCGGCGTGGCCACGACGCTCGGGCGAAACGGCAGCGATTACAGCGCATCGATCTTTGGCGCGCTGCTCGACGCGCGCGAGATCCACATCTGGACCGACGTCGACGGCGTCATGAGCGCCGATCCGCGCCTCGTGCCCGAAGCCGTCACGCTCGACAACATGTCGTACGACGAAGCGATGGAGCTCGCATACTTCGGCGCGAAAGTCGTGCATCCGAGCACGATGGCGCCCGCCGTCGAGCGCGGGTTGCCCATCTACATCCGAAACACCTTCCGCCCCGAGCTGCCCGGCACCCGCATCCACGCGGGACCGTCGACCGGCTACGTCGTGAAGGGACTCACCGCGATCGAGTCCGTCGCGCTGCTCAACCTCGAGGGCACGGGAATGATCGGCGTGCCCGGGACCGCGCAGCGCTTGTTCGGCGCGTTGCGCGATGACGGCATCTCGGTGATCATGATCTCGCAGGGCAGCTCGGAGCACTCGATCTGTTTCGCGGTGCCGGCGGCCGTTGCCGATCGTGCGCGCGACGCTGTCGAACGCGCGTTCTTCGCCGAGCAGCATCATGGGCAGATTCAACGCGTCGAGATCGCGCGTGAGTGCAGCATCCTCGCCGTCGTCGGCGACGGCATGGCCGGCGTTCCCGGCGTCGCGGCGAAAGTCTTCAGCGCGCTCGGGAAAGCGCGCGTGAACATTCGCGCGATCGCTCAGGGCTCGTCCGAGCGCAACATCTCGGTGGTGGTGAACGCGCCGGATACCCAACGGGCGCTCCGTGCGGCGCACGCTGGGTTGTATCTCTCCGAGCAAACGATCTCAATCGGCCTGGTCGGCGCGGGAAACGTCGGATCCGAGTTGCTGCGCCAGCTCGCGCGCGAGTCGGCGCGCCTCGAGCGCACGTTCGGCGTCGATCTCCGCGTGCGCGCGATTTCGACGTCGCGGCACATGCTGCTCAGCGATCGCGCCATCGATCTCGAGCGCTGGCGCGAGCTGCTCGAGGCGCATGGCGAGCCGCTCGACCTCGACCGATTCGTGGTGCACGTCCACACGGATCACCTGCCGCACGCGGCGATCGTGGACTGCACGGCGAACGATCGCGTCGCCGCGCGGTACGAGGCGTGGCTCGCGAGCGGCATTCACGTGATCACGCCCAACAAGCGCGCGAACGCGTCGAGCATCGCGTACTATCGACGGCTGCGCGCCGCGAACCGCGCCGTCGGCGCGCATTATCTCTACGAAACGACCGTCGGCGCCGCGCTGCCGATCATTCAAACGCTGCGCGATCTCGTGCAAACCGGCGACGAGATCATCGAGATCGAAGGCATTCTTTCCGGCACGCTGTCGTATCTCTTCAACGCGTTCGACGGATCACAGCCGTTTTCCTCGCTCGTCGCCCGCGCGCGCGAGCTCGGATACACCGAGCCCGATCCGCGCGACGATCTGTCGGGCACCGACGTCGCGCGCAAGGTCGTGATTCTCGCGCGCGAGATGGACGGCGACCTCGAGCTCGCCGACGTCAGCGTTCAAAGTCTCGTGCCTGAGGCGCTGCAATCGGGCACGCCCGAAGAATTCCTTGCCGCGCTGGCCGCGCACGATGACGAGATCGAGATGCGCCGCCGCCGCGCCCACGAAGCGGGCAAGGTGCTTCGCTTCGTCGGCCGCGTCGCCCGCGACGGCTCGGCGAGTGTCGGTTTGCGTGAATACGGCACGACGCATCCATTCGCGCGCCTGCAGCTGACCGACAACATCGTGTTGTTCAGAACGCGCCGCTACAGCGAGAATCCGCTCGTCGTTCAAGGCCCGGGCGCCGGCCGCGAAGTGACCGCGGCCGGCGTGTTCGCCGACGTGTTGCGATTGGCCGGCTACCTCGGCGCGACCATTTGAGCGAGCGAAGATACCGCCAGGCTACCGCCGCCGGCCCATCGTAAAGCGGAATTCCTGCACGACGAGTTGCGGTACCACCTGTCCACCGAACGTCGCCGGGAAATATCGCGAGGCGCGAAGCGCGCGCCGCACGGCGTCCGCGAACAGCCGATGCATCGACGACGGAAACTCGATCTTGTCGGCGACGACGGCGCCCGTCGTATCCACCACGAACTTCACGACGAAGTCGCCTTCGATCCCCATGTCCTGCAGCATCGACGGATACCGCGGCGTCGGATTTCCGCGCAGCGGTTTCACGCCCCGCTCGACCATGTCTTCCGTATAGATGCCGTTCTCCGGCGGATGCACCACCGCCGACGCGAGCAGCTTCGACGCAATGTCGCTGCCCAGCGTGCTGAGTGAGTCCGCCGCTCCGATCCACGCATCCGTGACAGAAGTCAAATCGGGCGCGGCCGCCTCGGGAACGCGAACGCTCGATAGCGCGAGCTCGACCGACGCGTTCGTCGCCCACAAGTCCGGCTGTGCGGGCTTGGCCGGTTTCGCACGCGCGGCTGTCGCGGCCCGCGTCGCCGGCGGCGGTGTCATGAAACGCGTCGGGTCGACATACGTGATGTGCTCGACCGGCGCGTACGCACGCCGTTCCTGAACGGACGTGCCGTTGTGCGTGGTGCTGACCACCGCCAGTGCGATGAGCGCACCATGTGTGACGGTGCTCACCGCTGTACCACCGAACCAGCCCTCGTGAACGGGCTGTGATCCAATGAGAGTTCTCAACATGTTCCCCGCCCCTTCCCCTCACCCTTTCCGCACCGAACCCAGTCTGCCGCTTGCCGAATAGGCATCTGTCGCGCCACCGCGTATGCCGGGCACGTAGCTTTTGGCTATGCACATTGGCGTATACAGCTTTGCCGACACGACGCCCGACGTCGGCCCGGAGCGGCGGTTGCGCGATCTCATCGAAGAGATCCAACTCGCGGACGAAGTAGGCCTGGATGTATTCGGCGTGGGCGAACATCATCGCCCCGACTATGCCGTGTCGTCCCCTGCCGTCGTGCTCGGCGCCGCCGCCGTGCGCACCAAACGAATTCGGCTGACGAGCGCCGTTACGGTCCTCAGCTCGGACGACCCCGTTCGCGTCTTTCAGGACTTCGCGACCGTGGATCTGCTCTCCGGCGGCCGCGCGGAGATCATGGCGGGGCGCGGTTCCTTCATCGAGTCGTTTCCGTTGTTTGGCTACGATCTCCACGATTACGACGCGCTGTTCAGCGCGAAGCTCGATCTCTTGCTCGAGCTTCGTAACAACGAGAGGGTCTCCTGGTCGGGCAAACATCGGACTCCGCTCGACGAGCTCGGTGTGTATCCCCGGCCGGTGCAGCGGCCTCTGCCCGTGTGGATTGCCGTCGGCGGAACGCCGCAATCCGTAATCCGCGCGGCGACGCTCGGACTTCCACTCGCGATCGCGATCATCGGCGGATCGCCCGAACACTTCGTCCCGATGGTCGAGCTCTACCGCGACACGGCGGCTCGCGCGGGTCACGACCCCGCAGCCCTGGCCGTGGGCATCAACTCACATGCGTTCGTCGGCGAAGATTCGCAGGCGGCCGCGGACGCGTTTTTTCCGTCGTACGCCGCGGCGATGACGCGCATCGGGCGCGAACGCGGCTGGCCGCCGACCACGCGCCGGCAGTTCGACACATCGCGATCGCCCGCCGGCGCGCTGCTCGTCGGCAGCGTGCAGGAAGTCATCGACAAGATTCTGCACGAGCACCAGCTCTTTCATCATCAGCGCTTTCTCGCGCAGATGGACGTGGGGTGCGTACCGCACGCGTCACTGATGAAGTCGATCGAGCTGCTCGGCACCAGAGTGGCGCCCGTCGTTCGTCGAGAGATCGACGGCTGATGATCGCGCGGCAATCACACTAGCGAGCGCGCTAACGATCGCGCTAACGCTAGCGATCGCGATAGCGGTGCGGACACGCGGGATTTGCATCGAGCGCCGCGCAGATCGGCGGCGGCTCGAAGCGAATGACGTCGATCACGCGTTGCGATACACGGCGTCCCGCGCGCGTCGCCGGCTGATAGCGAGAGGCGGCGAGGCTCGCGCGAACCGCCGCGGCAAGCCGGCGATCCGTCGACGCCAGCACGACCACCGTGCGCGGGTCCGCAACGCCAATGCTGTCCACGAGGAATGACGCGAGCACGTCCGCGCGCGCGTTGCGCGAACGCATGAAGTCCGGATACACGCCAACCGGCGGCCGCCACACGCCGTTCATGTTGTTCGGGCTATTCACCGGATTCAGACCACCGACGGGCACCGCAACCCACGGCAGCGAGGCGGGGCAGGCGACGTCGGCTCCGGTGTAATTCCCGCGACCAGGATCAGCCGGCGGGGATCTATCCGCACGCGCCTCGCGCGCGGCATTGCGAAAGATCGGCGTGGCCTGGGCCTTCCCACTGCTCTCGGGATGCGGGTCGCCGCACCACGCCAGCGACGACACCTCGAATGTTCGCTTTTCCTGGCGCAGATACCCCGCACTCAGGCGCACGCCGCTGTTCCAGCCGAGCGACGTCATTCTGGTCTGGCGATAGCTCGAGTCCGGCGATATCGCGGCCGCCTCGAGGTTCAACGCGTCGAGCCGCTGCGCGTAGGCGTCAATTGAATCCGGGTGAAACCAATCCTGCACGTCACCGCGCCGCGGTCCGCCAATGCTGTGGTAGTACACCCAACCGTCGTGCGTGGCGTGGATGTCGAGACGCCCCTGGCCGAACGGCAACGTTCTGCGCGGCCACGCGATAAGAGATCGCTCAACAACCTGACGGACCGGCGTGCCGTCGATTTCCGCCGCATGAAAATGCCAGCTTTGCATGGCCGACCGGGCGGCCCGAACGACCGACGTATCGGCACCAGGCAGAAACTCGATCGAGCCGCGTTCGATATTTCCGGCCGTGTCGACGACGAAGGCCGTGCCGATCTCGACCGGACCGGTGAAGCGCGCGGAGTCGATCTCGACGCGCGCGTTCGTCGTGTCGGGCCGGGCCGGGCAACTCACATCTTCACTGAAGTACGGACGCGCCAGCGTCGGTGCACGACCATCCCGGCCACCCGCGACTCGCGCCGCGCTGTCGAGCAGGTCGAGGAAATCGAGCGCCGCCTTTTTTGTCACGACGGCCGAACCGTAGCCCGGTTGGCAATGCCGCCAGTACAGGTTGACGGAACCGCGCGTCGGCCCGGACGGCCGCGCCTCGACTTGAAACCCTCCGTGTCCGAGCACCACATGCAGCGGGAAATCGCCGCCGAGAGTGTCGACGGCCTGAACGATGGGACGCGTGCGCGCGATCCACGCCTCGAGATCGCGCGCTCCGGTCAGCATGCGGATCGGCGCCGGGTCGCGGCCGACGACGCCTTGCTGTGAGAGAAACGTGATCGTGACCCACCCGGTCTTGTCGGCTTCGACGGTCACCGGCGGCATGGATTCGCCGAGCCGTGCGCCGACGGCAACGCGTTCGGGCCACACGGCGTTCCACGCGGCGCTCGACGCGGCGGGCGACTGCGCCGAGGCCGTGGCGGCGATCGTTGCCGCCGCGACAAGGGGAGCGGCGACCGGAGCGATCGCCGCCAGAATGTGCGCTCTCATCCGTAATTGACGATCAAGCGGGCTCGGTGTCGCACCGCCCCGCACGTCATCCAAGATATCTTGATATCAAGATACTTGACGTTAAGTTACTTGCCATGACGCGCACCCCGACCGGCATTCACACCTGGCTCGTTCTCTGGAAAGCTGCCCGCGCCGTCGAGACTCGTGCCCACGAGTCCATCGGCCACACGGGACTCGGCGCTACCGATTTCGCCGTGCTCGAGGCACTGCTGCACAAAGGGCCGCTGCCGGTGAACACGCTCGGACGAAAGCTGCTGCTGACCAGCGGGTCGATCACCACCGCGGTCGATCGCCTCGAGGACAAGGGCCTCGTCTCGCGCGCCGACGATCCAAACGATCGCCGAGTGCGGGTGGTCGAGCTCACGCGCGAGGGGCGAAAGCTGATCGTCCCGGCGTTCGCGCGGCACGAGAAGGATCTCGAACAGGCCGTGTCGGCACTGACGCCGCGCGAACGCACTACACTCGTCAATCTGCTCCGCAAGCTCGGCAAGGGCGCGGAACTTCAGAAATAAAAAGAGGGAATCATGGAACTCCTCGGCATTCATCATCTCACCGCCGTGTCGGCGAAGATTCGCGACAATCACCAGTTCTACACGAAGACGCTTGGGATGCGGCTCGTGAAGCGCTCGGTGAATCAGGACGACGTCAGCGCATATCATCTCTTCTACGCCGACGCGAAAGGTTCGCCCGGCAGCGATCTCACGTTCTTCGACTGGCCCGTGCAACCCGAGCGCCGCGGCACGCGTTCGATCATTCGGACGAGCTTGCGCGTGAACGGCCTGGGCGCGCTCGAGTGGTGGGCGGCGCATCTGCGCGGGCAGAAGTTGCGTTCCGGCGAGGTAATCGAGCGCGACGGACGCCTCACGCTCGACTTCGAGGATCCGGAAGGCCAGCGCCTGTCGCTGGTCGACGACGGCGGAGCGGGCAATGGCAATCCGTGGGACAGGAGTCCGGTTGCGCCGGAGCATCAGGTGCGCGGGCTTGGCCCGATCGTGCTCAGCGTGCCGCGGCTCGAGCCAACGGACGTCATTCTTCAGAAGGTTCTCAACATGCGACCGGTGCGCACGTACGCGCATCCGGAGAACGCCGCGCACACGGTTCACGTGTACGAGATGGGCAGCGGTGGGCCCGCCGCGGAGCTGCACATCGCCGTGCAGCCGGACTTGCCGCCGACCCATCCGGGCGCGGGCGGCGTACACCACGTTGCGTTTCGCACACCCGACGCGGATTACGACGCGTGGGCCGATCGACTCGTGAGCATGCGTGTGCCGAACAGCGGAAAGGTCGATCGCTTCTGGTTTCGCAGTCTCTACTTCCGCGAACCGAACGGCATTCTGTTCGAGATCGCGTCCGACGGACCGGGCTTCGCCGTCGACGAAGATCCCAACACGCTCGGTGAAAAAGTCGTTCTGCCGCCATTTCTCGAGGCGCATCGCGACGAGATCGTCGCGAACCTCAAACCGATCGACTGACGATGGCCATCCTCAGCCTCACCCATCAATACGTGCGTCCGGTCGACCCGTCGTCGCACACGACGCTGCTGCTTCTGCACGGCACCGGCGGCGATGAACACGATCTGTTGCCGCTCGGGCGTGCGCTGCTTCCCGGCGCCGGCATGTTGAGCCCGCGCGGCAAGGTGCTCGAGAACGGAATGCCGCGCTTTTTTCGGCGGCTCGCGGAAGGCGTGTTCGATCAGGAAGACCTCGCGGTGCGCACGGACGAGCTGGCGGAGTTCGTCGATCAGGCTGCGGACGCGTACGCCTTCGATCGCGCGCGCGTCATCGCGGCTGGATTCTCGAACGGTGCGAACATCGCCGCGAGCATGCTGCTTCGCAAAGGCGCGGTGTTGCGAGGCGCCGCGCTGTTCAGTCCCATGGTTCCGTTCGAGCCGACGGCACCCGTTTCACTTGCGAGCACGCGCGTGTTCATCGGCGCGGGACGGCGCGATCCAATCGTTCCGTTGCCGCAAGTCGAACGGCTGCGCGAATTGCTGGTGCAGTCGGGCGCCGATGTCACGCTTCATTGGCAGGACGGCGGCCACACGATCACCAACGACGAGCTCGCGGCGGCGCAGCAATGGATCTCGCCGTGATGCTGCCGCCATTTCTCGAGCCGCGTCGAACGGAGATCGAGGTGAAGCGCGGCCGATCGCTCAGCGCGCGAGGAACTGCGCGACGCGTCCTTGCAGCATGACGACCTGCGGAGACGACTGTAGCGCGCGCGCATAGTTGCGCTGGAATTCGTCACCAAGGTCACTCGGCGCGATCGCGGTGCGCACTTCGTCGCGGATCTGCTTCACCTCGGCGAGGGTGAGCGGCTCCTTCGCGTCGAGGCGTTCGTCGATCTGAACGATGAGCGCGGACAACACGCGAAGCCACGCGAACGAGGGATCCGATACGAGGAGCTGCAGCAACTTGCCGCCACTCTCCAGACGTCCGTGCTCCCGCTCGTAGCGCAACTGTTCGTCGTCGAGCAAGGCTTTGTGAAGCGCGAGCAATGCGTGACGCAACTCACGCAGCTTCGCGATGTCCGCGTCGGGAGCGGACGATTTATTCGAGTCGGCGGCCATGCTTGAAAATAACGGTGGTGTGAAGTCGGCCGCACCGATTCGCGGCGTTCTTCCCACTCTCCGGAGCCCATCGTGTTCGCTCGTGTCTCGAGCGCCGCCGGGCTGTTGGTCGTCGCCGGCATTCTCGCCGCGTGCAGCGATGCACCGTCGTCTCTCATCGCCAACTCGAAACAACCGCTTCGCATTTCCGCCGCGCGAGCCGCTGATTCGGCGACCGACGTGAATACCGATCCCGTATGCGCGGTCAACATGCCACACTTCGTGGCGGCCAAGAACACGGCGCCGAATGGAGTCCTGATCTGGCAGGTGAACTCGACGCTCGTGAATTGTCAGGGAACGATGCACACGTTCAATCTGACGCTGATCGATCCGAGAACCGGACAGGTGCTCGCCACGGCGCAACAAAGCGTGTTCATGTAACAGGCAGAACGACGTCATGAAAAAAAGCGCGGCGGCCAGAAGTGGCCGCCGCGCTTTTCTTGCTCCCCTGGGAGCTACTGCTGCACTACTTCGCGCTACTTCTGCTTGTCGAGCAGATTCTGCGCGGCATCCTCGTGCGCCTTGAACGCGGGCGCGACCTTCGTCACGAGGTCCTTCACTTCCTGGTTCTGCAGCGCCGGCATCAGCGTCGTGTTGATCGCGTCGATGACTGCCTTGTGATACGCGACTTCATGCTCGAGGAACGCCTTGTCGAATTCCTTGCCCTTGAGGCTCTCGAGCTTCTTCATCGCGGCTTCGTGATCCTTGACCATCGCAAAATCCTTCGGCGGCGTCGGCGTGACGCCGAGCTTCTTCGCGAGATCGCGACCCTGCTGGCGAACGGCGCGGTGGTCGCGCGCGATCATGTGGCCGAAGTCACGCACTTCCTTGGAGCTCGCCTTTTTCTCGGCCAGCGTGCCGGTCTCGACGTCCCAGGTGTTCGCGGCGTCGAAGATCGCGACGATGGTCGGATCGTCGAGCTTCGCGGCGGCATTGCCCTGCTGCTTCTGGGCCGAGGCGAGCGACGGAAGGACGAGCAGCGCTGAGGCCGCAAAGGCGGTGATGGACGCGCGATGCATAAACTTGTTCATGGTGCAATTTCTCCTGAGTGGGGATGGGACAGAGCTGCTGCTGAAAGGCCGTTCGCTTCGCGCACGCTGAGGGATCAGGTAGGGATCAGGTGCGGTACGCGAGCCGGAGAAACTCGTCGCGGGTGCGCGCATCGTCGCGGAAACTTCCGCGCAGCGCGCTGGTCAGCGTCTTCGAGTTCTGCTTTTCGACGCCGCGCATCATCATGCAGAGATGCACGGCTTCGATGACGACACCGACGCCGGCTGGCTTGAGCACGTCGTCGATTGCTTGGGCGATCTCCTCCGTGAGACGTTCCTGCACCTGCAGCCGGCGCGCGAACACTTCGACGATGCGCGGCAGCTTGGAGAGGCCCACGATCTTGCCGTTCGGGATGTACGCGATGTGACACTTGCCGAAGAACGGCAGCATGTGGTGCTCGCACATGCTGTACATCTCGATGTCGCGCACGAGCACCATGCTCTGATGCGACTCCTCGAACAGCGCGTCGCCGACGACGTCGGCTGGCGACATCCGATAGCCCGAGGTCAACCAGCTCATCGCCGTGGCGACGCGCTCGGGCGTTTTCATCAAGCCTTCGCGGTCGGGATCCTCTCCGAGCAGCGCGAGCTGTCGAGCGACCAGTTCAGCGTATTCGTCGTTCGTGGACTGAATTTGGGGCGCGGAGCGCCAGGGTAGCGTCGTCGTCATGGGTCGAGAATACAGAGGGGACCGATAATTTGTCAAGTAAATGCTTGACTAATTGCACAATCCTGCGTCGTGCTGTATGGTTCCACAGACTCCTTGGAGGCGAAGATGCCGATCCTGAACCCCCGATTCGCCGATTCGACGCGAGGCCGCATCGTCGATTTGCTGCGGCGGCGCAACCGTACGGTGGACGAGCTTGCCGCGGAGCTCGGCGTCACCGATAACGCGGTGCGGCTGCAGCTGCAGCTGCTCGAGCGCGACGGCATGGTGCGGTCGAGCGGCGTGCGCCGTGACGGCGGGGTGGGAAAGCCCGCGACCTTCTATGAGATCGTACCGTCAGCCGAGGCGTCGCTGTCGAACGCGTATTTGCCGTTTCTCTCGACGCTGCTGCGCGCGCTTGGCGAGCGGCTGACGCCACAGGCCTTTCGCGCGTTGATGCGGGACGTCGGCCACCGCCTCGCCGGCGATTCGCCGAGCACGGAGCGTGACATCGAAGCGCGCGTCGAGGTGGCGTCGCGGATCCTGAACGATCTTGGCGGGCTCACCACGATCGAGCGCTCTCCGGATGGGCGGACGATCATGATCCGAGGCTGCGGTTGTCCGTTATCGGTCGCGGTCGCGGAGCGGAAGGAAGTCTGCGGCGCCGTTCAGGTGATGCTGAGCGATGTGATCGGGAGTGAAGTCCGAGAGCACTGTAGCCGAGGAGATAGACCGCAGTGCTGTTTCGAGATCGCTCGATAGACGACAGCATACCACGGACGAACGTCGGACAACCGCGGACAGGCACGGAGACGGCGTGAACCGCGGTCAACTGGTGTTGAATGATTCTTTTTAGAACACCCTCGGGACGCTTCGGCGATCGAAGCGTCCCGAGGGTGTCTTAAGAGGCATTCAACGTCAAACGCAGTCACAACGCCGTTCAGACGCGGTCTCCGTGCCGATCCGTGGCCGTCCGACGTCCGTCCGTGGTACGGTTTGTTCGTCTTATTTGCTCGCCAAATCACGAATCGATTTGGCCAGGAGCCTGACCTTCGCCGCGTCAGACGCCGACTTCGCGTCCGCATCCACCGACGCGCCGAGCTTGCGTAGCACCGCGCTCCTTGCTCCACCCTTGAGCTGTTCCGCCGCATCCAGATCACGGCCGATCGCGGTCGTCCGATCCGCCGAGATTCCGTGGTCGCGGACGAGCTGATCGAGGTACGCTCTCGAGAGCGAGAACGACGCCGGCCACACGATCCGCTGCTGGTTCTGCGGATTGTCGACGTCCACGTGCACGGACTTCGCCGCGTCGATCTCGTTCTGCGTGAGAAACTCGCTCGGCGTGAGGTCGAGCACGTCCAGACCCCGCGCGATCTCCGAGCCGTAGATGTGGCCGTTGTACCAGTAAGCCGACCACTGTCCGCCGAGGATCAGCTTCGTGGAATCGAGCGGGCCGCGATCGAAGAACGCGATCTCCTTCGGCTTGTTCACATCAGAGAAGTCGAACACCGAGACGCCGCCCTGATACCATGCCTGCACCATGATGTCGCGGCCCGGCACCGGAACGAGCGAGCCGTTGTGCGCGACACAGTTCTCATACGCGGTCTGCGGCGCGGGCAGCTTGTAGTAGCCGCCCGGCGTCAGGTGCACGCCGTGATCGCGCGAGATCGAGAACAGCGCGTCGGCGCCCCATGTCGGCTTGTCCGTCGAGCGGCAGCGCGGCGCGACACCGCCGCCCCACTCGTCGGTGAAGATCACCTTGCTGCCGTCGTTGTTGAACGTCGCCGAGTGCCAATAGGCGAAGTTCGGATCGGTCACCTCGGCGACACGCTTCGGTTTGGCGGGGTTCCGAATGTCGAGCAGAATTCCGTTACCCGAGCACGCGCCGGCCGCGAGACCGATTTGCGAGTAGACCGTGATGTCGTGGCACATGTTCGTTTCGGTCGTCGTCTGCGTACCTTCGCCATGCGCACCGCCGTTCCAGAGGCCGGCGATGTGGCCCGCGCTATCCGCGAAGATGCGCGGCGACGAAATCACGTGCGCCCGCTGCGGCGCGGCGAGCGGCACCTGAATGACGTCGATGCGAAAGAGCGACGTGTTCGGATCTTCTTCCGGGCGCTTGTTCGAGCAACCCGCAAGCTCGTTCGGCGAACGCGCCGGGCTCGTACCCGACACGTAGATGTAGACGTTCTTCGTGTCCTTGGGGTCGACGACGAGCGTATGCGTGTGCGAGCCGCGGCACGTTTGCACGTCGGCGATCTGCTTCGGATGATCGAGATCGCTGATGTCGAAGATGCGAACGCCGCGGAAGCGTTCCTTGCTCACCGTGTCCTTCACGCCTTGCGCGCCGCAGTCGAGACGGCCGAGGGTTTCCTCGACCGACATGAAGAGCAGGTTGTGATACACGGACAGGTCGCCTTGTCCGCCCGGGCAAACGTACGAGGTGCGCAGCCTCGGGTGTGCCGCGTTCGACACGTCCCAAACCTGGAAGCCGTGGAAGCTGCCCTGGAAAACCTCATTGCCACGAAACATCAGATCGGAATTGACGAATCCGAAATTTCCGATGTTGGTGGTATCGACGAAGTTCGCCGGCCGATTGACGTGCGCGACGAGCTTCATGTTGAACGCGGCCTCTCCGGCGTTTTCCCAGCCGGCGCGGAGACCTACGCGCGGATCGGTGCCCTGCGCCGCGAGCGACATATTGGAGATCGCTGCCGCGGCGGCTGCGAGCGTGAGAGAGCGAACCATCGACATAAAAGGCGTGGTGAGAGACGTGGAAGTTCAACGACGCCGGAAGCTATCTCACCGGCGCCGGTGCCGCGAGCGGCGCCCTATATATGGAAAGGGCGGTGTCGTCGATCGTGCGGCGCCACGCGGCCGGTGGCAACTCGTGCGCGCGGGCATGCTCGACGGCGAGCACCGGCGCGAATCGCGTGGCAACCCAGGTCTCGATCAACCGATCGAGCATGCGTGACTCGTACGGCGGATCGGCGAACGCGACATCGTAGCTGCCTTCACCGAGCTGCGCGGCGAACGGCAGTGCATCGCGCTTGAAGATGCGCGTGCGATCGCGCAGTCGTAACACGGCCACGTTCGCGCGCAGCGCATGCAGGCTCGACGGGCGAAACTCGACGAAGTCGGCCGAGCGAGCACCGCGGGAAATCGCTTCGAGACCGAGCGCGCCTGTGCCGGCAAAGAGATCGAGTACGCGCGCATCGCGGAGCTCGTCGGCGAGCGCGTCCAGCAAGGCGACGCGCACGTGTTCGGCCGTCGGCCGTACACGCGTGTCGTTTGGCGATGTCAGATCGCGGCCGGCGAATTTTCCCGCAACGATTCGCATGCCGTAACCTCGGCCGCGCTCACTCGGCACGCAACGCACCCGTAACCGAGGGTTCGAAAGAATTGGATATTGTATTGCCGCGTCGGCGCGCGCATTCGGGCATGGCGATAGGCGTGTACATGAAATAATACTTATACTCTCACTTCTGCCCTCGACTCCCATGGACCGCTATCATATCGCGCTCTTCATTCACCTCGTCACGCTCGTCGTGGCATCTGCCGCGACCGCGGTGACGAAGATCGCCGTCGGCCGCCGCGCGCGTGCGCGCACGATCGCCGACGTGATCGACTGGCATGACGTATTGATGTCGGCGTCGAAGCTCTTCCCGATCTGCCTCGCCCTGTTCGTCATCACCGGTTCGTACATGCTCAGTCTCACCGACTCGCATGCGTGGTCGAGCGGATTCATCGTCGCCGGACTCGTCGGCGCGACTCTGCTCCTTGCCAGCGGCGTCTTCCTCGGCATCAAGGGCCGCGCGCTCAAGCACGTGCTCGATGAGATGGCGAAGGGCGGCATGGACAAGCCGGCGCCGAAGCTCGTGCCGCCGCCGCTGATCGCCGCGTTGCCAGCGATCAACACCGGGATCGCGCTCGCCGTGGTCTTCGACATGGTGACGAAGCCGGCGAGCGTGCCCGTCGCGCTGGCCATCGTCGCGGTCGGTATCGCGCTCGGTGCGGCGAGCGGTATGCGCCGTCCAGCCGCCGCCGCCGAGCGCGCGACGGCAGCGTAAGGCTCGCACGCGACTACGCACCGCGCGGCGGCGCCACGAAGCGTCGCGACTGTCGTTCGTACGCGTGCGCGAATGACAACACACGCGCATCGCTGCCGGGTAATCCGACGATCGAGACGTTGAGCGCCGGCATTCCGTCGGTGCCGAGCCCCGCCGGCACCGACACTTCGGGCAGACCGAGCCAGTTGCCGTAGCCGAGTGCGGTGCGAACGTCCGGCCACGGGTCACTGGCGCGCGGCGCGTTGAACGGCATGGTCGGATAAACCATCGCGTCGATCTTCGCCGCGCGCATCGACTCGGTGAGCGCGGCGACGACGGTTGCACGCGAGCGAGCGAATGAGCGTCCGGCTGGATCGTCGGTCATCGGCCGCTCGAGGAGCGGCGCGCACTCGTCGAAGGTGGCCGGGAGCACGTTATAAAACTTCTGATATGCGCTGTAGCCGAGCCGAACGGCGCCGCGTGGATCGTTCGTTCGTCCCTGGAAGTAGCGATAGAGTGAGTTGGCAGTCGGTGCTGGTGAATCGGCGTCGACGGCAACGTCGCCGCGATCGTGTGCGGCCGCCGCGAACAGATCGCGATAGTTCACGCGCGTGACCTGCGCGGCGAAGGTGTCGACCATTGCGCCCGCCGCGCGCAGATCACCGACGGCGCGATCCCACACCGCGACGGCCTCAGAAGTCATTTGCGCGCGTGGGACGTGCACATCAATAATGCCAAGTCGGATGCCGGATAATGCGTCGTCGCGCAGCGCCATGAGTGGTGCGGCGTTCCACCCATCAGCGCGCGAGAGCGGATCGGAGCCGTCCGCGCCTGCGATCGCGGCGAGCAACAACGCCGCATCGGCGACGTGACGCGCGAGCGGGCCATGCGTGTCGAGATATGGCCACGTCGGAATCACTCCGGTGCGCGGCACGAGGCCGAACGTTGGCTTCATTCCGACCACACCGGTGAATTGCGCGGGAATGCGATTCGATCCACCGTCGTCGGTGCCGAGCGCGGCGAACGCCATTCCGTCCGAGACGGCGACGGCCGATCCGGCGCTGGAACCACCCGGCGTCTTCGTGCCGGTTGGATCGTGCGGATTCAGCACCTGTCCGGTATGACTGCTGGTTCCGTTGCCGTGATACGCAAAATCGTCAGCGGCCGTTTTGCCGAGAATGACGGCGCCGGCCGCACGAAGACGCGCGACTTCGATCGAGTCTCGTCGTACGACTTCTGGAAAGAGCCGTGCCCACTCGGCGTTCGACGCCGTTGTCGGCAATCCATTCACGTCGTAGATCGCCTTCGCGAACACGGGAACCCCGTCGAGCGGCCCGCGCGATTTTCCGCTGCGACGGCGCGCGTCGGCGGATCGCGCTTCGTCGAGTGCCGTAGCGGCGAGCGCATCGATCGCGCGCCAACGCGTGCCCTCGGCGCGGCAGCGCTCGAGCGCGCGAGCGGTGACGTCGGCCGACGTCCATTCGCCGCGCCGAAGCCCGGCCTGGAATTCGGCGATCGTGCCGTCGAGTGGATCGACGGCGGTGACGCTCCAGCGCGCGAACGGCAGCGTGGTGAGCGCGGCGAGTTGCACGAGCGCTTCGCGACGAGTGGGCGACATCGGTTGAATTGGCGCGCCTCGAGGTGCGCGGTCAATATCCGGCGATCAGGCCGGGGTCGGAGTGCGCGCTGTCCCGAGCGGCTTGCGCGATGTCGCCGCGTTCACCTCACGCTGCGCGTCGGCGAGGCGATTCACGTCTTCATCGAGCGCGCGTGCCGCGTCGATGAGCGTCGTGAGCGGCGCCAGATCGCTCGCGCCGGCGTGGAGACGCAGCAGGTCGAGGCGAATGCCTTCCAATGCCGCGACGGTCTGCGCCAGATGCGTCGACGCGGCGGTACGACGAGCCGCCAGGACTTCAGCATCACTCGAACCGTTCGGCGCAAGCGCGGCAACGATGTCGATCCCGGCCCTCGCCTCCGCGGCGCGGGCCTCGAGCGCGGCGACGATCGCGGGCAAATCGCTGAGTTGTTCGCGATACGCCTTCGGCAGGGCGGCGAAGAGCTCTGATGCGGCGACGCCGAGCGCGGCTTCGGTTGGACGGAATACACCGCCTCCAACCGCGCGTGAGCGATCCGGAGCACCGAGTCGCCGTGCGAACCATTCGCCGGCGCGACTGTTCCAGAGACGATCGCGAATTCCCGTCTGCCACCATTGGCGCAGCTTCGTGGGAAGAAACTGCACGTCGAAGGCGTTGCTCGCGGCGCCGAGCAGCATCGTCGATCCGATCGGCGCGAGGATCCACGCGATGCCTGTTGTGTGTTCGTTGAGGACGCGCGACATGACGAGTCCGAACGTGACGGCGAGCCAGGTCGCGGAAGCAACCGTGCTCAATCGCAACAGGCGGATCGGGGCGGATTCTTCCTCGTCGCGAGCAAGCGCCTCACTCTCGACGCGGTCGCGGCGCGCGAGCTCAATCGCCGTTCGCAGATCGGCGAGCGTATGCCCGGCGCGAAACTGTCGCCGCGCCTGGTTGAGATGGAACCCGATGATTGGCACGAGCGGCGCCAACGCGAGCGAACCGAGGATCGCGACGTCCCGGATATGACTGCCCCGATTCCCAGTCGCCAACGCGACCGCGTTCCCAATTGTGAGAACGCTAAAGCCCGCGGACCAGGCACTGAATGGCACGAGCAGCGGATTTCGCGCGCCGAGCCACGCGCGCAATGTTGGTGGAAGCGCGGGCCGCGTATCGGGACCGGGTACCAGCGCGGCGGCCAATGCTTCGCCGTCGGTGAAGCGGTCAGCGGGATCGAGCGCGAGACAACGATCGATCGCGGCGCCGAGCTCGCGCGCAATGCCCGGCGCGACGTGCAGCACGCTCTGCGGCGCCTCCGTCGCTTGACGAACGAGCAGCGCGGGAAGCGCGGTGCTTTCGAACGGCAACCGGCCGCTCAGCGCGAGATAACCGACGACGCCCAGCGAGTACAAGTCGCTGCGGCCATCGATCGAGTTGCCGGCGGCCTGCTCGGGACTCATGAAGTGCGCGGTGCCCATGATCTTCCCTGGAATCGCGTCGGGTGAGGCGACATCCTGGCGTTGCGCAATGCCGAAGTCCGTGACGAGCGCGCGACCCGTGCCCGCCTCGAGCAGAATGTTGTCGGGTTTCACGTCGCGATGAACGATGCCACGGCCATGGGCGTACGCGAGCGCCCACGCGACCTCGCGCAACACACGCGCTGCCTCGGCGGGCGGAAGCGCTCCATTCGTGCGCAGGCGATCGCCGAGCGTTTCGCCTTCTACGTAGCTCATGACGAAGAACACGAAGCGAGTGCCCGCGGCGCCCTGGTTGGCCGGTGCGGTCGCTTCGCCGACGCGGTGGATCGGAACGATGTGAGGATGCGAAAGCCCGGCGGCAGTGCGCGCTTCCCGAATGAAGCGTTCGCGCGACTCGGGCGTACGGGCGAGGTCGGGCGGCAGCACCTTGATGGCGACGTCGCGGTCGAGCTGGACATCGCGGGCGAGGTAGACGATGCCCATGCCGCCGCGGCCGAGCTCTCGCTGGAGGGAGTATTCGCCGGCGAGGGCGGCCTGGAGCTCGAGAAATTCGCTGGAGTGCTGCGTCATGCGGGTACTACGACTGATGCACCCAGACGTTTCGCGGCGGGCTCGGAAGACACGCGGCGCGCGACTGTGACCTTCCAGTCGCGCGCCGCTCCTACCTAATGCTGACCTCGTTACAGTCGGACGGCTACGGTGTGAACGTGATCGGCACCTCTTGCCGCGGATGCAGCGGATCGTTCGTGACGATCACGAGCGTCGCACTCGCCGCTGTCGTCACACCTGGAGCAAGCGCCACCGCGAACAGGCACTCGGATTTAGGGGCGATCAGTTCGGGTGTGAAGCAGTTGCTCAGCCCGTGGTTGGTCACGGCGAAGGTAAATGCTTCCGGATTCGCCCCACCAATCGTGAGCGAATCCAGCGACAGCGTCTGACCGCCGGCGTTCGCGATGCTGAGATTGAATGGAGCGGCGCCGGTGACGAAGTTGAGCGGAGCAATCAGGCTGACCACCGGGCTGCCGGGCAGGCCGGTACCGGTGAGAAAGACTTCGGCGATGCCGCTAGCCGAGGTCACGAGGAGCGTGGCCGAGCGAGGACCGGAGGCCGTCGGCGTAAAGCTGACGTGCAGCACTTCGACCGCGTCCTTGTTCGCCGGAAGCGTGGTCGCCAGCGCCGACGCGAGGTCCGCCGGATCGACCGCGAAATCGCCCGGGTTCGCGCCGGTCATGGAGATGGCCGTGATGGTGAGCGCCGTCTTCTTGCTCGTGTTGTAAATGAACTCTGATGAGGTGCGGGTCGTGCCGACGGAGATGCCACCCGGCGACAGGTTCTGGAGTCTGTCGAAGTCGATGTCTGCCGTCAGCGGACCGGCGAGGCCGCCCACTTCCGAGAAGTACCACGCGGGTCCGTCAACGAGCATTGGTGGCGGCAGCTGCGTGCCACCGGTTGGCGCCGGTGCGGCCGCGGTCGACGGGGGCGGCAAGGTAGCGCCACCGCCGCCGCCTGGGACTCCCTTGGCGGCGGAGCTAGACGCGCGTGGCGTGAGGAGGCTCTGCTGGTCTCCACAGCCGGCCGCGGCGCACAAGACAAACGCTGCAAACAATCTGGATGGATGGGGCACTTAGATATCTCTAATAATAGTTTCATGATAACATGGTGGGCATCAGCGCCCAGCGGCGGCCGCCGATCACCGGTTGCCGTGCAGAAAGGCCCGTGACACGCGCGCGGTTCCCGAAACGAGAATGCGCATGTCACCATCATGAATTTCCTTGTTGGCGATGTCTCGAAACGGGGCGATGATGTCTCGAAACGATCGTCGCACCGTCATTCGCCGGCGCTAATCCGTCGTCCGCGCCCGGAGTGCCTCGATATTCGCCAGCACGACTTCCGCGTTTCGCTTGAGGCCGCGGAGTTTGGCGCGCTTCATCGGCGAGTCCTTGAACGCGATTCGAAAATCGTCATCGCTCATCGCCAGGATGTCCCGCGCCAGGGCGGCAGCGTCCTTGCCCGCGACCGTGGGCCGCGGCCGAAACGCCTCTTCCCGCAACGGTAACGCGAACTTCTCATTCCAGGGACAGACTTCCTGGCAGATGTCGCACCCATAAATCAAGTCGCCGACGAGCGGCTTCAGCTCCTCGGGCATGTCGCCCTTGAGCTCGATCGTCAGATACGCGATGCACCGGTTCGCGTCCAGCACGTGCGGCTCGACGAGCGCATTCGTCGGGCAGGCGGCGATGCAGCGATGACACGTGCCGCAGTGATCGGTCTCGAACGGCGGATCGATCTCGAGGGCGAGATCCAACACCAGCGCGCCAATAAAGAAGAACGACCCCGCGCGCGGGTTGATGAGCGTCGTATTCTTGCCGAACCAGCCGAGCCCCGCGCGGCGCGCCAGATCTCTCTCGAGAATTGGACCGGTGTCGACGTATGCGCGGCCGCGAATCTCGCGGCTCGTCTGCGATTCAATCCAGCGATGCAACGCGTTCAATCGATCGATCATCACGTCGTGGTAGTCGTCGCCGCGAGCGTAGCGCGCCACTGGCCCCGACGGTTGATCGCCGCCGTAACTCATCGCGACCACGATCGCATGCGTGACGCCGTCGTACGGCAGTCGCGAATCGTGCCGCGTGTCGACGTTGCGCGCCATGTAACCCATCTCACCCTCGTACCCGCGCGACAGCCACGCATCGTACTCTGCGGCCGTGCTGGCGGGCCCGAGGTCGGTGATCCCCACGAGATCGAAGCCGAGCCCGTAGCACTGAGCCTTGATGAGCGTTTCCAGATTCCGCGCGTTCGCTGCTTGAATCACGACCGCTTTCCCGTGCTCACCGCCCAGCGCGCGTAGCGGACGACATCCTCCGCCGGCGGCACGATCTCGGCGTTACCGTAAGCCGTGTACATTCGCCAGCGCACATAGTCGGTCGCGGGAACGGGCAGGAACGGGAAGCGGCGATACCAGTCTCGGCGCCGAAAGCGCCAGCCGACGCGCACGAGCGCCGACGCGGTCCGCGGATTTCGCAAACCGCGCCACGCGAGCGACGCGCCGAGCCGGAGCCAGGAAGCCATGACGAGAACTACCAGATCACCAGGATGAAGAGAGATGCTCTATCAAATAATATCGGTTGCGGGCGCGATCATGATTCTCATCGCGTACGCCGGCAGTCAGCGCGGATGGATGGACCGGGCTGACGTTCGCTATAATCTGCTGAATCTCGTCGGGTCGGGCCTGCTGGCCTGGGTCGCGATCGTCGATCGCCGCATGGGATTCATCTTTCTCGAGAGTGCGTGGGCGCTGTTGTCGATCCCGCCGCTCCTCCGAAAACCTTCGTCGAATTGATGTGAGTTTTCGGCTCAAAAGAATGATCGCCCGTCCAGGCCGCCGGGAATCGCTTTCCCCAGCGCGGCCAGCGCGCTCGGCATCACGTCGACCGTTCGTCGCGGCTGACCGTGGGGCGGACGATTGACCAACAAGGGAACGAGCATGTGTTCGCGATGCAGCGCCCCGTGTGAGCTCACGTGCGGAATCGGCTCGTAGCGCGCGCGGAAATCCCAATCGCGCGCGGCGGAGAGAACGATGTCGCCGGACCGTGAGGACGTCGCCAGATGGACGATCTGCACGATGCCGTCCGGATAGTCCGTCGCGATCGTCGCGTCGTAGGCCGCGTCCATCGAGGCGTTCGAGACGTTCGCGCCGACGCGAAGCGGATCGCCCGTGTCGCGACGATAGTGATACCCATGCTCGTCGAGCCATATCGTGGCCGCCCCGCGGGTCGCGCTCACCACCGACACCAGCTTGCCGTGCGGGACCATCATCACGTCCACCGACGGCCGAGAGAGCAATGTTGAATAAAGATGTTCATATCGATGTGGTACACCGTTCGCCGGTCGCTCGCGGGAGCGCACATCGAGATACAGATGCGCCATGGCGTTGCCGCTGACCATCACGGCCACGTCGGGCGCGCGCGAGAAGAGCCACGGATGCGACATGGTGCGATAGCCGGCCTGCTGCACGATTTTTACAAGATCCTCATGCGACGTCACGCGGGAGTGCCCGTGGTCGCTCACGATCCACAGACTCATGTCATCCCACCGGCCTTCGCGCTCGGCATCGGCGCGAATCTGCGCCGCGGTATCGTCGACGATGGCGAGTGCGTCGGCGATCATCGCCGACGGCTGGCCGCGCGAGTGTGACACCTTATCCACGCCCGTCAGCGCCGCGAACACGAACTCGGGCTTGTCGTCGCGAATGCGGCGCACGACTTCGCTCGCGACGTCACGATCGATCTGCAGCCAGCCCGCGACGTTGCCGGCGAAGTGTGTGCGCGCGGCGCGGAACGCCGACGCGGCAGAGATCGACCCGACGCGATCGCGCGCCGCCAGCCCTCGACCGATGACGTTCAGCGCGCCGACGCTCGCCGTCGCCAACTCGAACACCGTTGGCGCCTGAGGATCGATGTCGCGATCGATCGCGCCCATCTGGTAGCCCACGTAGCTGCGCGTGTAGTCGGGAAATGATGTGGCACTGCGCGCGCGGTCGAACCAACGGAGTCCGGGCAGGCCGATCGGGCCGGGGAAACGCCCCATCAAGAACGGCGCATATGCCGGCCCCGTCACCGACGGAAAGCACGACGTCACCGTGTACAACCCGCCCTCGGCGCGCAATCGCTCGAGCGCGGGAAGCGAGCCGTTCGCCAGCGCGGCCTCGAGCGTGTCGGGGCGGGCGCCGTCCGCGAGTAATATCACAACAGTCACGAGAATTCCGAGCGGAGGTGCGAAGCGCCGAAGCGAGGAACAATAAATGGCGGGTTGAACCCGATCCGGGAAGCCTCTGTGTTCGCCAGCCTCAACCCCGTAAACTCCACGCATGGCGAAAAAACGTACACGCGCCGACGCCGACGCACCCAAGGCATCGCGCGCGCCGAAAAAATCCCAACGCAAGCACGCGCGCACCGCGGGCGGCAAACGGGCGACGCCGGAGGTCATGGCGGAAGCCGCCCTCACAGCGCAGGAAGGCTTTCGCGAGCGAACCGAAGTCGGTCATCGCGCCGCCGGGCGCACACCACCGTCTGAAAAGGGTGCACCGAGGTCAGCGGGAGCGGCGCGCAAGGTCGACGAAGCGATTCGCGATTATCCCGTCACCGAAGACGAGAAGCTGCTGCAAGCCGGCGCCGATCAGACCGACTTCACGCGAAGCGACCCGTGGCGTGTGATGCGCATCATGGGCGAGTTCATCGAGGGCTTCGACAATCTCGCGCACGTCGAGCGCGGCGTGTCGATCTTCGGCTCCGCGCGGACGCATCCCGATGATCCGCAATATCAAGCGGCGCAGGAAACCGCTCGCCTGTTGGCCGAGGCCGGGTTCGCGATCATCACCGGCGCGGGTCCTGGGATCATGGAAGCCGCGAACAAAGGCGCCAAGCTTGGCGGCGGCATCTCGATCGGCTGCAACATCGAGCTGCCGTTCGAGCAGGGCTCGAATCCGTACGTCGATACGCTGGTGAACTTCCGCTACTTCTTCGTGCGGAAGACGATGTTCATCAAATACTCAAATGCCTTCATCATTTTCCCGGGCGGCTACGGCACGCTCGACGAAGCGTTCGAGGCGTTGACGCTCATTCAAACCGGCAAGATCTATCAGTTCCCGGTCATCATGTTCGGCCGGCACTACTGGGCCGGGCTGGTGCGCTGGTTCCAGTCGCGCGTGCTGGGAGAAGGCAAGATCTCACCGGGCGATCTGGATCTGATGCTGCTCACCGACGATCCGCGCGAAGCGGCCGACGCCGTGATCCAGGCGTGGAAATCACCGAACAACAGCAAAGTTTGATCAATGGCGAAGAAGAAGAGTGCGAGCGGAAAGGCATCGGCGGCCGGCCCCAAGGCCGAGCAGAAGCGCGCCGCTGAGGAGCGCGAGCGCGCCGGGCAAAAGCATACCGCCCACGAAAAGAGCAAATTCTTGCGCGGCGATCGCATCGATCCGCGGCGTATCGATGGGAGTGAATCAGCCGCGGATCTGATCGACAACGCGTTTCTAGCGTACAACGCGGCGCGGCTGCGCGAAGCCTGTCAGCTCTTCACGAAGAAGATGCTCGAGCCCGATGTGACGATCGGCATGACGTTGACTGGTGCGTTGACGCCGGCGGGGCTCGGGATGGCGGCGCTGATTCCGCTGATCGAAAGTGGGTACGTCGACTGGATCATTTCGACGGGCGCGAATCTGTATCACGACACGCATTTCGGCTTGGGGCTCGCGATGCATCGCGGCAACCCGCAGGAGTCCGACGTCGTGCTGCGCGAAGAGGGTGTCGTCCGCATCTACGACATTTTCTTCGACTACGACGTTTTGCTGTCGACGGACGCGTTCTTTAGAAAAATCATACAGGGCAAGGAATTCCAGCGCTCGATGTCCAGCGCGGAGTTTCACTATCTGTGCGGCAAGTACGTGCGTGAGCGCGAGAAGATGCTGGGTCTCGGGCAGAAGTCGCTGCTCTCGGCCGCCTATGCCGCGGGCGTGCCGATCTACACCTCGTCGCCCGGCGACTCGTCGATCGGCATGAACATCGCCGCGCTGGCGCTCGAGGGGAACAAATGCGTGATCGATCCGAACCTCGACGTGAACGAGACGGCGTCCATCGTGCTGACGGCGAAGCGCGGCGGCGGTAAGTCGGGCGTGTTGATCTGTGGCGGCGGCTCCCCAAAGAACTTCATGCTCCAGACGGAGCCGCAAATTCAGGAAGTACTCGGGATCGACGAGAAGGGGCACGACTTCTTTCTGCAGATCACCGATGCGCGCCCGGACACCGGCGGGCTATCGGGTGCAACGCCGGCTGAAGCGGTGAGCTGGGGCAAGATCGATCCCGATCGCCTGCCGGATGCGGTCGTCTGTTACCTCGATTCGACGGTCGCGCTGCCGCTGTTGACGGCGTATGCGCACGCGCGACACGCGAAGCGGCCGCTCAGGCGGTTGTACGAGCAGCGAGAGAAGATGATGAATCTCTTACGGCGCGAGTTCGAGCGGGCGGGCGCCTCAGGATGACAGCCGCCGCCTGACCGCCTTCACCAGATTGCGCCGCGAATAGTCGCCGTGTGACACCACGGCGGCCATTTCTTCGCCGCCGAGTGCTTCGCGGACGATCTGGCGATCGCGCTCGCCGCGGTGGATGCGGCGCTCGATGTCGGCGAGTGTTGCTCCGAGCCAGTCGATCTTCGCGCGCAACGCGTCCGCCGGACGCTCGACCACACCGCGATGCGCGTCGAACATTCGCGCAGGTTCGAGCGCGGCGACCAGGCGCAGACTGTCGATGATCCGATACGGATCTTCGGATGCGTGGAGCACCCGCGCGCGAACGCCGAGCCAGAGATCGCCGGAGAAGAGTGTACGCGTCGCCTGGTCCCACGCCACCTGATGGTCGGTCGAGTGGCCGGGCGTGTGGATCGTCTCGAGGCCTTCGGCGTCGAGTCCTGGACTTTCCGACACTAACGCCGGCGGCCGTCCCCACACGACGCGCCGGTAGACCTGAATGTCGGGCGGCCGGCGAAGAATTGCGCGCGTATCCTCACGCATTGCGATCGGCACACCGAGCGCGCTGAGCTCGGCCGCGTTGCCGGCGTGGTCTTCGTGCCAGTGCGTGACGATCGCTCCGCGAATATTCAGTTCGCGTACGGCGCGCAACAATTCATGCCGCAGCCGGCGGAAGCCCGTATCGATCATGACGCCGCGAATCACGTACGCGCTGACATCGAGCCGCACGGCGCGCGTGGCCCAGCTGGACATGCGCAGCCTCGTCACGTCTCCGTGGCGTTCGATGTCGAGCGTCATGTCGGAAAGCTATCAGCCGCCGAGTGCGATTCTGGTCGTCGGGCTCGCGGGCGCGGCGGGTTTGGCGGCGGTCGTGATGATTCCATCTACGCGCGACGCGATGTCGAGCAGTATCTGCGGCGGCGCATACCGTTCGCGCCGCACCTCGTTGATGTACCGCGTCGCGAACTCGGCGGCGACGTCCACGCCGCGCTCGGTGTGCAGGTAGCGCGCGTAGATGGTCGCCGGCCAATCGAGCCAGTGGCCCGCGCGATCGAAGCACGTCGCCAGGCGACCGACGATGTCGTCGAGATGTGCACGCTCGCCCAGCGCCACCCGCGCGGCAAGATGGATCGCAAGAAAGCGCGCACGCCAGCGCGGCACAGCGCACTCGAGTGAATCACCCAGTCCGTGCACGACGTCGAGCGCGTCGCGCGCGCGGCCTTCCATCGCGGCGAGCTGCGCTTCGTGATTCGCGAACAAACGCGAGCTCGCCGTGCCGCCGAGCGAACCGAATGCAAACACCGGCTGTTCCGCTTCCTTGATGAGCGCGCGCGTCACGACGGGTGCATCGAGGTCGAGGCTGAAGCCCACCCACGCGTCGTACGCGGTCGTCGCGCAATCGATCAGACCTTTCTTGCGCGAGAGATCGGTTGACTCGCGGAACGTGGCTCGCGCGTCGCCGAAGCGGCCGACGAGCAGATACGCCTGGCCGCGGAGCGACAGCGCCGACGCGAGGAGCCGCGGCCCCACGTCGCGTGCGTCGGCGACCATCCCTTCGCTCACGCGAACCGCTTCATCCAGGTCTCCGCGCGCGACCGAATATTCGTAGAGCGTGTAGTCGCGATTCCAGCGATCGTCGCGCGTCGTCGGTTGAAGCGCTGTGACGATGTCGCGCAGCTCGTCGAGCGTTTCGGGCGCGATGAGCGCCGACATCCGCGCCGATTCCTTCGCCGCGCGCAAGCGATGCCCCGTCGTGGCACCGGCGTTTCGCGCGCACGCGAGCGCCGAACGCTGCACGACTTCGATCTCGCCGCGTTGCACGTGACTCACGAACAGGCGCGTCATCTCGAGGTCGTTGTGCGCGTCGTATGCGGGATTGAGCTGCATCGCGAGCGACTCGTGGCGATCGATCTCGTTGGGCAGATCGTTCATGCGGCCCGCCATCACGAGCAAATCGATGCGCCGGCGCAATAGCGAAAGCTGCTCGATCGGATCTTCCGCTGCTTCGGCGGCAACGTGCAGCACGTTCGCGGCTTCCTCGGGGAACCCGTGCTGCACGAGATGATCGGCGCCGCGCGAGATCGCAACGCGCGCGCGATCCGGACGCGACGCACCGTGCCAGTGTCGCGCGGATTCCCACAAGAGCTGCGGCGACGGCTCGCTCGCGAGCTCGTCGTCGAGACACTCCGCCGCGTGCCGATGCAACACGCGCGCGACCGCATCCGAAACACGGCGCATCGCAACGTCGGACCAGAACACGTGGCCGTACACGTTGCCTTTCGCGTCGGCGCTCAGGATGCCTTCGTTCTCGAGCTCGACGATCGCGTCGATGAACATGCCGCGCGGGAGCTGCATGAGCCGCTCCATGCGCTCGAGCGTCGCCTGCGTGCCGAGGATCGATGCGACTTCGAGCGCGCGGAGGGCCGGTGCGCTGAGCGACGCGATGCCGGCGTCGAACAATCCCGCGAGCGACGTCGGCAACTGGTCGATCGAGCCGGTGAGGGCCCACTGCCGCGTCATCTCGCGCATGAAGAGCGGGCTTCCACCGCAGCGCACGAGCAGTGCTCGCCGCACGTCCGGCGTGGCCGCGCGCTCGAGCTGCGTGAGCAATTGATCGAGCAGCGACTCCGCGGCCGCGCTGTCGAGCATGGGCAGTGCGATCGTCGCCGGTTTGAACGACGGTTCCTCGGCGGCCGGCGTGCGGCAGCCGAACAACATCGCGACCCGATGCGTTTCACTCCACGCGGCGAGTTGCGTCCACAGCGCATCGAGCGAGCGTCCCGCCCACTGCACGTCGTCGACGATGATCACCACCGGTGCTTCCGCGCTCGACGCTTCGAGGACGTCGATGAGCGACGCGCACAGTTGCGACCGCAGAAACTCCGGGCTCGCTTGTGGGGCGTCGTCGTCGTCCTTGGCGGCCTGGGCGAACTGGGACAGTCGCGAAAAACTCGCGGGATCGGCACCGATCGCGCCGCGCAGCTCGCAGGCCTTGGCGATGAGATCGGCGAGTGCCGCGAGCGGACGATCGGCGGTCGCCGGGTCGCAGCGAACGCGAATCGTCTGAAGGCTGGCGGTGGCGTTGCGCGAAACCGCCTCGTCGAGCAAGCGCGTCTTCCCGATGCCGGCCGGTCCGCTGAGCATGAGCGCGCCCCCGGTGCCCGCGCGCGCGGCGCCGATCAGCGCCGAGATCCGGCGCACCTGTTCGGCGCGGCCTACGAATGGCGGCTCGGTCGCGCGCGAAATACCGCTTTCACTCTTTGTGATGCGCCGCCGAAGGACTTCGGCGGGCAGCCGGAGCTCCGTTCGATCTTCGCCGAGCGCGTCGAGGTACGTCTCGAGACCGGTGAGCGCCTGGGCTTTGGCGCCGAGCTGGCAGCGTGCTTCAGCGATGGCGAGGACCGCTTCTTCGTTGAGCGGACTGACGCGCAGCATCGCCGCGGCGACACGGTTGACGAGCGACCAATCCTCGGCTTGCTGGGCGTTGGTCAGACGCGGCAGGAGGCGGCGGACCGTTTCGGTCGCGATCGTCTCGCGCTTCTCGTCGAGCCAGCGCGTGAAGGGTTCGGAGAAGGTGGGGTTGTATCCGGCGAGGATTTCGCCGATCTCGTCGAGCTCGACGTCCTCGGCCGCGAGGTAGTCTACGGAGGTAGAAGCGGCGTCGAGGGTGACGCTCGTCGCCGTGGCGGTGATCGGAAGGCGGAGTGTCCGCAGGCGGTTGAGGAGCCAGCGAAGGCGGGCGCCCTGGCGTTCGTGCGGGGCGTCGGGCCAGAGGAGCGTTTGGAGTTGGCCGCGCGGGATTGGGCGACCGGCTTCGAGTGCGAGGTAGAGCACTCCGGCGAAGACGAGCTCGGCGGCTGGATCGAGGGTGCGGTCACCGACGGAAGCGGCGGCGCGGCCGAGCGTGTACAGACGACACTGCATGAAGAGCGGAGATACAGCTGAATACGGCGGGAAACGGCGGGAAATCCATGCGGCGTCGCGCAGGATAGATAGGACTATAAGGGGAGGGCGGCAAGGAACGAAACGTCACAAGGCGGCGGCGCGGGTCGGCGGCGCGGGGTGGAAAACCGTCAGAGTTTCCGATTTGTGTGGCGCTAGCGTCGCTAACGCTGCGCTAACGGTGGGGATTTGATTGGTGGCGTGGCGCTGAAGCCGCCCCACCACTCAATCGAATTCTCTGGAGTAGTACATCATGCGTACCGCCTTTCGTCTTTCGTTGATCGCCGCGGCCATTGTGCTTGGCGCTTGTGCTTCTATGACTGAACCGACGTCGCATGCGCGCCAGGCTGGGGCGAAGGCGTCGCATAGTGGGTATATCTATGCCACGGGCGACAAGTGTTCGGCTGATCAATCGGTAGCTGACTCCACGTGCACCGGCAATCCGTAGCCGATCCCGGCCCGCGTCGGCGAGTTCGCGTGCCTAAACCTGCCTGCAAACTGGACTCTTCTGTACTGGAGTTTTCTATCATGCGCCCGAATACCTGTGTGACCTTGCTCGGTTTTGCTGTGGCGATTGAGAGCCACTTAAACAATACTCCCGACTCGAACGAGGTCAGAACCGTCGACCATCCGCGACCCACTGAGACTGCGACTCAGCGCCGGTAGTCCGTCCGGACCCTTTGCTGAGGTCGACCCGGCCCGTAACTTGAGAATGTTAGACAGCGCCCGGCTTACTCCCGGGCGCTGCACTTTTTTTGTATCTCGAAATCGCGACTGCACATGATCGAAGCGCTGAAGGCAAAACTCGGAGAGGAAGTCGAAAAGCTGCAGTACGAGCTCAACGTCACTCTGCCGCAGGAAATTCGAAAAGCAGTCGAGCTGGGCGATCTCCGGGAAAACAGCGAGTATAAGGCTGCGCTCGAGCGCCAGCAGTTCGTTCAGGCACGCCTCGGTCAACTTCGGCAGCGCCTAAGCAAGTTGTCATCGATTGATCCGACACAGATCCCGTCCGACCGTGTCGGCTTGGGTTCAAGGGTCGTCGTTCAGGATGAAAAGACGGGATCGAAAGAGACCTATTACCTCGTCTTCGGCGACGCTCTCGAATTCGAAGAGGGCCACGTCACGATGGCGTCTCCTATCGGTCGTGCGCTACTTGGCAAGGCGGTCGGAGAGATCGCCTTTCTCAGGCTGCCGACATTAGTGCGTCAGCTCAAAGTCGTGGAACTCAAAACGATCCACGCAACCGAAGAGGCCGATCTTTAAAGGATCGGCGCTGCGGCGATCGGCCGGATCGGCGACGGCAAACCATGATGCACCGGTTGTTGTCGAACCAGACGCACAAATCGCGGAAGCAGCTCGGGATCAAACATCTTACCGCTGTCGGTTTCCATCATCTCCAGTGCCTTCTCGCGGCTGAATCCTGGCCGGTACGGACGATCGCTTGTCAGGGCATCGAAGACGTCAGCGATACACGTGATGCGCGCGGTCAGCGGAATCTGATCGCCAGCGAGCCTGTCCGGGTAACCCGCGCCATCCCATCGCTCGTGATGGTTTCGAACAATCGGGATAATATCCCATGGAAACTCGATATCGCGTAGCATCTCGGCACCGACTGCGGGATGCAGCTGCATTGTCGCTCTCTCTTCCTCTGTCAGACGTCCCGGTTTGTTCAAGATCTCCGTTGGGGTCGTGATCTTTCCGACGTCGTGCAACAGCGCGCCAATGCGGAACCAAAACAAAGTGATCTCGTCAAAGCCAGCGTCAAGCGCCAGGGCGCAAGCGTAGTCGGCTACTCGTTCGCAGTGACCCAGCGTATATGGGTCTTTTGATTCGATCGATCCAGCCCATCGCGTGACGATATCGAAGAATTGTTGCTCAAGCCGTGAAATTTGGTGTCGCAAATCCACCAGGTCACGCTGGGCGCGGAGTTTTGAAAATAGGCGGTGCGACCGCGAGAGCGCCCGCAAGACACCACGGCTGTCTTCCATCGCCTCGTACAGCCTCGCTTGTTCGCGTGCCGTCTCGGCAGCAAGCAACAAATCCTCGCGCTCGACGGCACCGTCATAAGCAGCTGACAGAAAATGCTTGGCTTCGTCCAACCTTCCGGACAAGAGAGCGATGACTCCCTGATTCTTTGCAGTTTCGGCGAGAGCCCGCTGATCTCCTAACGCCGTGGCCTCCGAATGCACGAGCTCGCAGCGCCTAGTGGCGCTATCTACGTCTCCTCGAGCGAGCAAAAGCGTTGTCGAATTGACCATCGCAAGGAGTCGATTCGGACGGTCGCCTGAGACAGCGCAATGTTCGATTGCTTCATCGTACGCCGCTTCGGCATCAGCGAACCGGTTGAGCCGGGTGAAAACCAACCCAATATTGTTAAGCACTGGTCCGATGCGTTCGCGGAGACCTGCAGTACGATATGTGGCCAGACAGGAAGTGAACTGATCGATTGCAACCTCAAGCTCACCACGCATACTTGCGATGATACCGAGGTTCTGGGTGATCATCGCATCGAGCTGGGGCTCGCCGGCGGGCGTCACAAAGGTCTTCGCACGCGTGTAAAGCGAAGTGGCTTCGTCCAAGTCTCCGCGAATCAAGTGCACCACTGCAAGGCCGTTGATAGCATGCGCCGCGCCCGAACTGTCGGACCGCGCTTCAGCCGAGGCGAGGGCGGCCTCGAAGCAGTCAAGGGCCACGTCATACACGCCGTCGTCGGCATACGTCCGAGCGATCCGGCGCATGATGGTCGCGGCGTGCTCGCCATCGCCCAACCGCAGCAGGTACAACGCCGACTCATAATACTGGCGCGACAACTCCCGCCGCCCCGACCGCTCCGACTGCTGCGCGCGCTCGAGCAGCGTCGCCACCGCCGGCGACAATTCCGCCTTGGTTGCGCCGGTGCTCATACGCCACGAAGCTGCCGAGATGCACTCGCAGCGTTCCTGGAACGGGAAGTCGATTCGATCGCCACAACAGTCGTGCGCCGCTGTCCCAACCATCCAACAGTCGAGAACCTTCAGGAAATCCTAAATCCGGGGCTTGGCGTCAATCGCCAATTCCCGAGTGCCGTCATCGGCGTGGTGTAGCCCAAGTCCGCCGGTTGCGACGCCGTCTAAGCGGCCGAGGACTACTCCACATGCTCAGTATCGGCATGTTGTGCACGATTTTGTACGGTAGCGCTGTATGCAAACTCTACAGCGGCATCGCCAGCGGCTTCATCCCGCGACGGCTGCCACCGCGCGCGACCGATTCGGCGTCGGAATCACGTACAGCCGATCCATCGTCCGCACCACCCGCTCGAACCGCGCAAAAAGCTCGGGATCGAACAGCTTGCCGCTGTCCGCCGCCATCATCGCCAGCGCCTGCTCGCGCGTGAACCCGGCGCGATACGGCCGGTCCGTCGTGAGCGCGTCGAACACGTCGGCGATGCACGTAATGCGGGCGCTCAGGTGAATATCTTCACCGGCCAGGCGGTCCGGATATCCAGTACCGTCCCAACGCTCGTGATGTCCGCGCACCATCGGAATCACGTCCCACGGGAAGTCGATGTCGCCGAGCATGTTCGCGCCCGCCGCGGCGTGCAGCTCCATTGCCTCGCGCTCTTCCGGCGTCAAACGGCCGGGTTTGTTCAAGATCTCTGACGGCACGGCGATCTTGCCGACGTCGTGCAGCAGGGCGCCAATACGGAACCAGAACAAGGTGATGTCATCGAAGCCCACGTCACGCGCGAGCGCGCACGCATAGTCGGCCACCCGCTCGCAATGGCCGAGCGTGTACGCATCCTTGGATTCGATCGACTGCGCCCAACGGCCCACGAGCTCGTAGAAACTGTTCTCGAGCCGTGCGACGCGCCGCTGCAGATCCGCGAGATTGTGCTGCGCACGCAACTTCGTGAACAACTTGTGCGACCGCAGCAGCGACTGCAGAGTCTCGCGGTTCTTTCCCATCAGCTCATACAGTGACGCTTGTTCGCGCGCCGTTTCGGCCGCGAGCAACAAATCTTCGCGTTGCATGGCATTGTCGTACGCACTGTACAGGCGTCGCTCCGACTCTTCGAGCTCACCGCGCACTCGCGCGACCACCCCCAGATGCCGGTTCGCTTCTCCGTTTGCGCGCTGGTCGCCGGTGGCGTCCGCTTCGACGAGAACATTCACGCAAACCGCCACGGCGCGATCGTACTCCCGCCGTGCGATCCAGAGCTCGGCCGAGTTGATGAGGGTCAGCAGACGACGAGGCGTCTCGCCGGCAGCGGCGTAGAAGGTGACCGCTTCATCATATGAAGAGTGCGCCTCATCGAGCCGCCCAAGCTGGGTGTACACGAGGCCCATGTTGTTGAGCGCATCGCCCATGTACTCGCGCATGTCCGCCGCGCGAAGCGACGAGAGACACGCCTCGAAGTGGATCAGCGCCAGCGTGAAGTCGCCGCGCATGCTCGCGCTCACACCCAGATTTTGATCGATGATCGCCTGGAGCGGCAGGTCCGCCGCTTCGCGCGCGAAGTGCAGCGCGCGCTCCGCATAGGACTCGGCCTGGTCGAACTCTCCGCGCTGCGACGACGTCACAGCCAGAAAGTTCAGCGCGTGCGCGACGCCAGACAGGTCGTTCGCGGCTTCGGATACTCCGAGCGCCGCCGTGAGACAGTCGACGGCCACGTCCAACGCGCCTTCGTCAAGGTAGGTTCGCGCGATGCGCCGCATGATCGTCGCGGCGGCATCCGGACGCTCAACGCGCAGCAGATAGAGCGCGCCTTCATACCGGCGTCGCGCCATCTCGCGGCGTCCGGCACGGTCGGCGTTCTGCCCTTCGTCGAGCAGCGTCGCGACCGCCGGACCGAGGGATGCGTGATCGAGCGTCTGGCTCATTGCGCGCGGTCGGACGATATCGGTTGCTGCGGTGCCCGAGGCGCCATCTTCTTGGCGAGCGTCGGTCGCGAGATGCCCAGCATCCGCGCCGCCGCCGCTTGATTCCCGCCGGTCAGGCGAAGCGTCAACGCAACGGCTTCTCGCTCGATGTCCTCGAGAAGCTTCCCCTGCGGCGGGATGTGAATGTCGCCGATCCCCGGCTCCGGATTGACCGCGCGCATCGTCCGCCGCTGAATCATCAGATGCTCGGCTTGCACGACACGCGCGTCCGCGCTCAAAATCGCTGCGCGCTCGATGACGTTCTTGAGCTCACGCACATTGCCTGGCCAGCGATGCACGCGCAACGCGGCCACCGCTTCGGCCGATAGTTCCTTCGGCTGCTGATACTCGCGTGCTTCCTGATGCAGGAAATGTCGGGCGATGATCTCGATGTCGTCGAGTCGATCACGGAGCGCCGGAAGCGAGATGGAGAAGACATTCAGCCGGTAGTACAAGTCTTCGCGAAACTCGCCCGTGCCGACGACTTGCTCGAGAAGCGGGCTGGCCGCCGCAATGATGCGGCAGTCGATTGGCATCTCGTCGAGCCCACCCAGCCGCCGAATCTGTCGCGACTCGAGCGCGCGCAACAGCTTTGGCTGCAGCAGACGAGGCAGATGATGTACCTCGTCCAGGAAGAGCGTACCCGATCCCGCGAGCTCCAGCAGCCCTTGCTTGCGCGTCGTCGCGCCGGTGAACGCGCCGCGCTCGTGACCGAACAATTCAGACTCGAGCAGTGTGTCGGGTATCGCGGCGCAGTTGATCGCCACGAACGGCTCACTCGCCGTGATACCGGCGTAGTGAATCCCGCGCGCGAACAGCTCTTTGCCGGTTCCAGTCTCGCCAATGAGCAGCACCGTCGTTCGCCGGGTACCGGCGACGCGCTCCGCGAGCGCGATCGCTTCGCGCAGCAGCGGGCTTTCGCCAACGATGCTTTGGAATCCGAACGACGGGTCGGCCAGAATAGCTGCGGAAACGCCAACGTCGGCGATCGCCAAACAGACCTCAGGATGCGGGGGTACGTGCGGTGACGCGCCCCCATCCGGGCCGCGCCGCGCTAGAAGTATCGACCCGACGACCCCTTGGTCAACACCTCCCGGACCCGCGCGACCCAATCCACGGCCGCGATGCGCTCGAAGGCCTCTAGAGCGGCTCGCCAAACCTCCTGAGCCATTTTCGAGTCGCCGGCGTCGTACAGCGCTAGTCCAAATTGATACAGGACCTCGGCTCCGAGCAGGGCATCCTCACCAAGCGTGCTCAGTGTCAGCGCATGTCGCAGCGTCTCGACCGCGCTGTTCACGCGGCCGACCAACCGCTCGTACGCGCCGCGAAGTTTGAGCGCCGCGGCGAGGCGGCCGTCGTCGCGGCGCAGCTCGGCGATGTCGAAGGCGCGGCGGATCGGATCGTAGGCATCGTCGATCTGGCCGCGAATCAAACGCCCCTCGCCACGATTTTCCTCGATCGTTCCCTCAGACATGAGATCGCCGCGGGCGCGGGCGATCGAAAGTGCGCGAGAATAAATGTCCTCCGCTTCGTCGTAGCGCTCCTGGCGCATCCGCAAATAGCCGAGGTTCGTCAACAACCAGCAGAGACGTTGTTCATCGTTCGCGGATTCGAAGACACGCTGGGCAATGAGATAGTGTCTGGCTGCGCCCTCCGGATCGCCACGCACATCGGAAAGGATGCCGAGGTTCTGCTCGATACTCCCCACGAGACGAGTTTCATCGGATCGCTCGGCGAGATCGAGCGCGCGAATCAGTTGGCTTGCTGCACGGTGCAGGTCGCCGCGACGTTGCGACAGTCCGGCGAGACAGTTGAGCGCGTGCGCGATGCCGGCGGTGTACGCCATTTCCTCGGAGAGTCCGAGGCTTCGTTCGAACAACGGCTCCGCGTCCGAGAGACGGCCGCGCTCGAGGAGCACGGACCCCTGCCACCGAAGCACGTCAGCGAGGAGCGGGGTGGGCTGGTCGCCACCCAATAGGGCGATGGCTTGCCGATGCCCTTCAAGAGCGACGTCAGGCGAGTCGCCAAGCCCGGCGGCCCGCGCGATTTCGGCGAGCCGCCGGGCTTCCAGCGTCTGTTGAACTTTTCTGTCCGACGGTTGTGCGTCCATTCAGCTCGCGATGGCTCGCCGTACAGGCATTTGCGCTTCGCGTCGCGGGCCCAACGTCGCCCGCGATCCGCCATTCCTATCGGATCAGCTTACTGATCGTCGCACCGGCCGGTCGACCAGATATACCCCGAAAAATGCCAAATCGTCGCGATCGACGTCTGGTTCAACACGTCGACGCCAAGCGTCAACAGCTCCGTCACCGCATTCTGCTTCGTCGAATCCGGGAAGTAGCCAAGCGAGAGCGACAGCGGATTGATCAAGCCACCCGCGGCCGCCTGTGTGTTGCGCAGACTCTGCGTCGCGACGAGCGGCACCGTGAAGTTGATCCCGTGCGGCGCGAACTCGTACGACACGTTCGACCCCGCGAGCGCGGTGACGCTGATCAGCTTCGTCGACGCGATCGCCAACGGCGGAACGACGACGGTCAAGCCAGCCTGCGGAATCGCGATCGTTCCGCCAAGAATGCCGATGTTCTTCGAGACGGTGATCGACGTCGCCAGCGCCGTCGTACGCTGCAGCGGCTTGACGTTGATCGGACTCGCGAAGAGCAGCGAATGATTTGCGGATTCGGTCGGCACCTGCCTCGCCCCCGCGGACGGCGACGCGGGGTTGTCGGAACCCGAGCAAGCAGCCGCGGCGAATACAGCGACGGCGGCGAATAACGTACGGAGGGAACGAGCACGCATGAAGGGGGACTCCACAGGGGTTGAACGGCATCGCACAACGCCGGCTGCTAAAGCATTGGCTGTGCCAGCTAACTAAACTATTATAAATCAATCATTTACGATTTTCACACATCATCGAGAGTAAAGTTTTTTTACATCAGAACTTTGCTCTATGTAAAAATTTTTTACTGTCACTCGGTCTCTTGACCAGCCAGGACCATCGCTGCAATTTCCCCTTACCAAGTAAGGGGTAAAAGCAAAATGTCCTCCCAGCCGCTCGACCTCCTCCAAGGCACCCTCGACGTTCTCGTCCTCCGCGCCCTCGCCTGGGGACCGATGCACGGCTACGCCGTCTCCCGCTGGATCCACGAGCGCACCGACGGCGTCCTCACCATCGAAGACGCCCCGCTCTACAAGTCACTCCACCGACTCGAACGCGCCGGCTACGTCGCCGCGGAATGGGGCCTGTCGGAAAAGAACCGCCGCGCGCGCTACTACACACTCACCCCCACGGGCCGCCGGCACTTCCACGCCGAAGAGGCCACGTGGCGCCAGTACGCCGCCGCCGTGTTCAAGGTCCTCGAGCCCGCGTGATGCGCCCGCGCCGCTTCTTCCGCCTCCCCTGGCGCACCGCTCGTCAAATCCGAGCCGACATCGACGACGAGCTCCAGTTCCACATCGCCGAACGCGTTGACGCACTCATCGCACTCGGCACCGCACCCGACACCGCTCGCGCGCAGGCGCTGCGCGAGTTCGGCGACATCGACGACGCCCGCCGCTACATCGACGCCGTCGACCGAGACATCGAAGCCGCGCAGCGGCGGAGTGATTTCATGAGCGACCTCCTCCACGACATCGCCTACGCCGCGCGCAAACTGCGCGCGTCACCCGGGTTCACGCTCGCCGCCATCGCCACCCTCGCGCTCGGAATCGGCGCGAACACGGCGATCTTCTCCGTCGTCAACGCCGTCCTTCTCCGGCCGCTTCCATTTCCGAAGAGCGATCGGATCATGCGCATTCAGTTCAAGCAGCAGGGCCACGGCGACGCGAGCACGCCGATGGACCTCGTCGACTATCGCACACAGGCAACGCGCTTCGTCGGCTTCTCGACGATGGAGCCGACGACCGCCAACATCTCGCGCGATCAAGGTGACGCCGAGCGCGTGCAAGCGCTTCGCGTCAACGCGAACTGGTTCGAGCTCCTGCGCGTGACGCCACTCGTCGGTCGGTTCTTTCTCCCTGGCGAGGATCAGCAAGGGGCGCCCGCCGTCGCGGTTATGAGTGAGGAGCTCTGGCGCCGCGACTTCTCCGCCGATCCGGCGATCATCGGCAAAACGCTCCGCGTCAACGCGAAGGCGGTGACCGTGGTCGGTGTCGTCGCGGCGAACAAGCACTACCCGCTCACGGTCGAGATGTGGATGCCGAAGCAGTTCGACGCGCAGGAGTTGAGCGACGCGGCGCGCGGCGCGCGCTGGCTCGGCCTCGTCGCGCGCGTGAAGGACGACGCCGACGTCGACGCGGCGCGCGCGGAGGTGACGCGCATCTCCGAGGCGATGGAGAAGCGCTTCCCCGAGGACTTCCGCGAGCGCCGCGCCACCGCCGTCCCGCTGCACGACTACATGGTCGGCGATCTTCGCAAGCCGCTCTATCTCATCCTCGGCGCCGTCGTACTCGTGCTGCTGATCGCCTGCGCGAACGTCGCGAACCTGTTGCTCGTTCGCGCCAACGCGCGCGAGAGCGAGCTCGCCATCCGCGCCGCGCTGGGCGCCGGCCGCGGACGTCTCATTAGACAATTGATGACCGAGAGTGTGCTGCTGGCGATCGTCGGCGGCGGTGTGGGCGTGCTCGTGGCAAAGATCGGCATGACGAAGCTCCTGAGCAGCGCGCCGGCAAGTCTGGTGATGGCCCAGCATGCGTCGATCGATGCAACCACGCTCGCGTTGACCGCGTTTGTCGCGATCGCGACGGGACTCCTGTTCGGTGTGTTGCCCGCGCTTCAGGCAAATGCTCGACAGCTCGCGTCCACGCTGCGTGCGGGAGGGCGCGGCCAGAACACACGCCCCGGTGCGCATCGCACGAAGCAAACGATCGTGGTGGCCGAGCTGGCGCTGGCCGTTGTGCTGTTGAGCGGCGCGGGCCTCTTGCTGCGCAGCTTCGAGCGATTGATGTCGGTCGACCCCGGCTTCAAACCCGACGGCGTGCTGACGATGAAAGTCGCGCTGCCCGCGGTGAAGTACGATTCAACGGCCGCGCGAAATCTGGTCGCGACGATCGAGCAACGAGTTCGCTCGCTGCCTGGTGTCGACCGAAGCGGCGTCGCGACCTACGTGCCGCTCGACAATTCGTCGTACGACTTTACGTTCGAGATACGCGGCCGGCCGGTGCCGCGGCCAAGTGACGAACCCGCCAGCGAGGTGCGTCAGGTCACGCCGGAATTTTTCAGCGCGATGGGAATTCCCGTCGTGCGTGGACGCGGCATCGACGCCACGGACATTCCAACCGCGCCGCATGTCTACGTCGTCAACGAAGCGTTCGCGAAGAAGTTCTTCCCGAACGCCGACGCGGTCGGTCAGTCCATTCGCATGGACTGGGGACGCGATCCCAAAGGGGCCACGAATCAGATCGTCGGTGTGGTCGGCGACGTGCACTCCTTCGGCCTCGAGGACGCGCCCGAACCGACGGTGTACGCCTCACTCGCGCAGTACCCCGCGAACGGACTGACGATCGTTGCGCGCTCGGCTGCGCCGGCAACGCTCGCCGCCGCGCTGCGCGGCGTCATGCGCGATCTCGATCGCGACGTGCCGGTGTACTCGGTCATGACGATGCGTGAACGCGTCGACGCCTCCGTCGGTGCGCAGCGATTCTATGCGTCGCTCATCGCCATCTTCGCCGCCGTCGCGTTGGTGCTTGCCGCGGTCGGGCTGTACGGCGTGATCGCATACGCCGTGAGCCAGCGCACGCACGAGCTGGGGGTGCGCGTCGCACTCGGTGCGACGACCGATCGCATTGCTCGCATGGTGATCGGCGAGGGCCTGGCCCTCACCGTAACGGGCGTGGGCATCGGCATCGCGGCGGCGTTGGTATTCGGCCACGTGATGGCGTCGTTGTTGTTCGGCGTCAGCGCTCGCGATCCACTCACCCTCACCGCGGTCGTCGTCGCACTCGGCGTCGTGTCCACGCTCGCCAGCTGGTTGCCGGCGCGCCGCGCCGCACGTGTCGATCCGCTGGTTGCGATGCGCGGCGACTAGTGGTGACTACGCTGTCATCCTGAGCGAAGCGAAGGATCTCATCCGCATGGATGGGGATGAGATCCTTTCGGCGCTACGCGCCTCAGGATGACGCGTCAATCGTGAACGTGCGTGGGACTTCGGTCTCGAGATACTGGCGCACCGCGCGCGCTTCGTCTTCCGCGCTCCAACCGAGCAGCGGCGCGATCGCGGTCGCGACGCGCGCGGGCACGTCACCGGCGTCCGAGCCGCACAGCTCGAAGGCAAAATGCGTGCGGCGCATGAGCAGATCGCCGATCGTCATCGCCATCTCGCGCCGAACGCAGTAGCGCATTTCTCCGATCGTATAGGGCAGGGCGGGAACGAGCCGTTCGGCGCCGTCATTCGAGATCTCTGACCATACGTCACGCCACCGGCTGCCATAGGCCGTCGCGAGATGCGCCGCGAGATCGACGTCGTTCGTCGCGCGCGCGATGTCCGCAGCCAGCACGTCGAATGAAGCGAAATCGCCGCCGGGAAGCGGCGTATCACGCGTGAGATTCCGGCGCGACGGCCGCCGCAATCGCTCGGCGACCGCATCGACGACCTGGGAAGCCATCACGCGGTAGGTCGTCAACTTGCCGCCGGTGATGCTGAGGAGCCCGCGCGGCGTCCAGGTAATCGCGTGCTCGCGCGAGACCGATCCCGGTGTGCTTCCGTTCGTCGGCAGCAGGGGACGAATACCCGCCCAGGCGCGACAGACGTCGTTCGATGTGAGTCGCGCGTTGGGAAAGAACGCGTTGACCGAATCGATCAAATACTTCACGTCTTCCGCCGTCGCGCGCACTTCGTCCGGCGGTGCGGACGTGAATGTATCCGTCGTCCCGACGATGCTCATCGAATCCGCGGGCAGGACGAAAAACACGCGCCCGTCGATCGGCGACAGGAGCGTGATCGCGTGACGATTGCCGATCCGATCGCGCGCGATCGCGATGTGAACGCCCTTGCTGCCGCGCACGACGGCGTGCGCCGTATCGTCATCGAGCGCGCGAACGCGATCGCTCCAGGGTCCCGTCGCATTGACGACGACTGACGCGCGCACGCTCGACACGCTTCCGGTCCGCTTGTCACGCACAATGGCGCCCGCGATTCGATCGCCCTCGTGCAGCAGCTCCGTGACCGCGGCGTGATTGACGACGACCGCGCCAGCTTCCTGCGCCGCGATGGCGTTTGCCAGGGTGAGGCGCGCATCGTTCGTCGCGGCGTCGAAGTACGATGCCCCGCCGCGCAGCCCATCGGCACGCAGCGTCGGTTCGTTCGCGAGCACCTGTCGGGCGTTCAGCCGGCGGTGTCGCCCGACGTTGCGGAACAACGCCAGCAGGTCGTACAGCATCAGCCCGGCGCCGAGCTTCCATCGTGGAATGCGCGCGCCGCGGTACACGGGCCACGTGAACTCCAGCGCCCGCACGAGATGCGGCGCGAGCCGCAGGAGCCGCCGCCGCTCCGCGCTCGACTCGAACACCAGATGCAACTGCCCATGCTCGAGATAGCGAACGCCGCCGTGCACGAGCCGGGACGACCGGCTCGAGGTGCCGCTCGCGAAGTCATCCTTCTCGACGAGCGCCACCGAGAGCCCGCGCAGCGCGGCATCCCGGGCGATACCGCATCCCGTGATCCCGCCACCGACGACGAGCACGTCGAACGCCCGGCTGCGCAGCGCGTCGAGCGACTTGGCGCGCTTCACCGAAAACCCGCGCACACTTGCATTGGATCAAAGCTAAGCGAGTTTCCAGACATGCCATCCTTGGGCGGACCCGGCGGACGGGTCGCGATCGTCGCCGGCGTGCGCACGCCGTTCGCGCGCGCCGGCTCCGCACTCAAGCACATGAGTGCCATCGAGCTTGGGAAGCTCGCCGTCGCCGAGCTGATTCAACGAACGAACGTCGACGCAAAACTCGTGGAAGCGATCGTCTACGGTACGGTCGTGCCATCGGTGCTCGCGCCGAACATCGCGCGCGAAGTCTCGCTGCTGCCGATGCTGCCGAAGGGCTGCGAAGCATATTCGGTCAGTCGCGCGTGCGCGTCGGCGAATCAAGCCATCACCGACGCCGCCGACCAGATCGTGCTCGGCCATCATGAAATCATCATTGCCGGCGGGGCGGAATCGCTCTCCAACGTGCCGATCCTTCACTCGCGATCCATGTCGGAGAAGCTCGTGTCGCTCTCGCGCGCCAAGAGCGCCGCGCAGCGCCTCAAGATCGTCGGCTCCATTCGCCCGAAGGATTTCGTGCCGATCACCCCCGCCATCGCCGAGCCGTCGACCGGTGAAACCATGGGACAGTCGGCCGAGAAGATGGCGAAGATCAATCACATCGCGCGTGAGGATCAGGATCAATTTGCGCTGCGATCGCATCGCATGGCGGCGGTCGGTACCGAGGACGGCCGGCTGACGGCGGAGATCGTGCCCGTATATCCGCCGCCGCGCTACGACAATGTGTTGACGAGCGACAACGGCATTCGCACGGATACGTCGATCGAGCAGCTTCGATCGCTCAAGCCGGTGTTCGATCGACGCTACGGTAGTGTGACCGCCGGTAATTCGTCTCCGCTGACGGACGGCGCGAGCGCGGTTCTGCTCATGAGCGAATCGCGTGCGAAGGCGCTGGGCTATGTGCCCTTGGCGTACGTTCGTTCGTACGCCTATGCCGCTCTCGATCCGGGCGAGCAGTTGCTGATGGGTCCCGTGCTCGCGGCGCCGGTCGCCCTCAGGCGCGCCGGCCTCTCACTCGGCGACATGGATCTCGTCGAGATGCACGAAGCGTTCGCGGCGCAGGTGCTGTGCAATCTCGAGGGCTTCACGTCGCGCGCGTGGGCCGAGCGCGCGGGGTTCACGCAGCCGGTGGGCGAGGTCGATCGCTCGAAGCTGAACGTGATGGGTGGTTCGATCGCGATCGGGCATCCGTTCGGCGCGACGGGTGGACGCATTCTCACCACGCTGTGCAACGAGCTGAATCGTCGCGGCGGCCAGTTCGGGCTCATGACGGTGTGCGCCGCGGGTGGAATGGGGCACGCGATGGTGGTGGAGCGCGCATGACGAGTCCCGCCCAGCGCTCAACGCCCAGCTCGAAGACGACGTCCTCGTCGTCACCATCGACAAACCCGGCGAGGCCGTGAACACGCTCAGCCCCGCCCTCGTCGGCGAGTTCGAAGGCATCGTCCTGCGCGTCGATGAGGATACGCTCATTAAAGGAGTAGTATTGATCTCCGGCAAGCCCGATACGTTCATCGCGGGCGCCGACATCGAGCAGTTCAAGGAATTCAAATCGGCCGCGGACGCCGAGCGCGTGAGCCGGCTCGGGCAAGATCTGCTGAAGCGAATGGAACAGCTGCGCACGCCCGTCGTCGCCGCGATCCATGGAGCCTGCCTGGGCGCCGGCCTCGAGCTGGCGCTGGCCTGCCGCTACCGCATCGCGACCGACCATCCACGAACGACGCTGGCGCTGCCGGAAGTGCAGCTCGGCGTCATTCCAGGGATGGGCGGCACGCAGCGACTGCCGCGGCGCGTCGGCCTCCAGGCCGCGCTCGACATGATTCTCACCGGCCGCAACGTACGCGCGAAGCGCGCGCTGCAGATGGGCCTCGTGGACGAGATGGTGCATCCCGCCATCCTGCGCGACATTGCCATCGATCGCGCGCGGAAGCTCGCATCGCGCGAGCTCAAGCCTCCGCGTGGAGGCTCGCACGGCGCCGCGAGTCTTCTCCTCGAGCACAATCCGTTCGGTCGCGGCGTGGTGTTTCGCAAAGCGCGCGAGAGCGTGATGGACAAGACGCACGGCCACTATCCCGCGCCGCTCGCCGCGCTCGAGGCCGTGCAGGTCGGATACACCCGCGGATTCGCCGAAGGCCTCCGCGAAGAAGCGCGCCTCTTCGGCGAGATGGCGATGACCGACGTGTCGCGGCAGCTCGTCTTCCTCTTCTTCGCGAGCAATGCGCTCAAGAAGGATCCGGGCGTCGACACGACGCGGATCGTCCCACCGCCGCGCACGGTCGAGAAGCTCGGCGTGCTCGGTGCGGGATTCATGGGCGCCGGCATCGCGTCGATCGCCGTGCAGCAGAACACTCTCGTGCGGCTCAAGGACACCGACTACGCGCGCATCGGCAAAGGCCTGGCCGCCGTGCGCTCAGTGCTGCAGGAGCGGTTGACGCGCAAGCAGATCACGCGCCTGCAGCTCGAGGACTACATGAGTCTCGTCGGCGGCACGATCGACTACTCGGGATTCGAGTCCGTCGATCTCGTCATCGAGGCGGTCTTCGAGGATCTCGCGCTCAAGCATCGCGTGCTCGAGGAAGTGGAACCGGCGATCGATCCATCCGCGATCTACGCGTCGAACACGAGCACCATTCCCATCACGCGAATCGCCGAGACGGCCGCGCATCCGGAGCGCGTGCTCGGCATGCACTTCTTCTCGCCCGTGCATCGCATGCCGCTGCTCGAGATCATCGCCACCGCGCTGACGGCGCCAGAGGCGATCGTCACGGCGGTCGCCTACGGCAAGCGCCTGGGCAAAACGGTGATCGTCGTGAACGACGGGCCAGGCTTCTACACGACGCGCACCCTCTCCGCATACATGAACGAGGCGGGCCGACTCCTCGACGAAGGCGTCCCCATCGACGTCGTCGACCGCGCGCTCGAGGATTTCGGTTTCCCCGTTGGACCGATCACGCTTCTCGACGAAGTCGGCATCGACGTCGGCGGCAAAGTCGGGTTGGTGCTCGCCGAGGCGTTCGGTCCGCGTATGGCGCCCGCCGACGCGATGCGTCGCGTCGTCGCCGCGGGACGAACGGGCCGCAAAGGCGGCAAGGGCTTCTATCGCTACGGCCCGGACGGCAAGAAAGGCGGCGTCGACGAAACGATCTACGAGATCATTCGCGGCACGACGGCCGCCGCTCCCGCGACGCCCGGGCGCGAGGTTCCGCCGGAGGAGATCGTCGAGCGCTGCGTCCTGGCGATGGTCAACGAAGCCGCGCTCTGCTTGCAGGAGAACGTGCTTCGTTCGGCGCGCGACGGCGACATCGGCGCCGTCTTCGGGATCGGCTTTCCACCGTTCCGCGGCGGGCCCTTCCGCTATGTGGACAGCGTTGGAGCGGCGACCGTCGTAGAAAGACTGGAGGACTTGAACGCCCGTTTTCAGCCTCGATTCGCCCCGGCCGAGCTTTTGGTGGACTTGGCAAGGGGCAGACGAACGTTTTACGGCGGTTGAGGTAAGACTTGTGACCCTAGCCACATACCCCAGGTCTGTCACTCGTGGAAGCCGTTAGCGCAGACGCAGCAGTCGTAGCCCGCGTTTTACGCGGCGATGTGGAGGCATTCCGAGTACTGGTCGAGCGGTATCGCGACCGGTATGCGCGGTACGCCGTTCACATGCTCGGGAACCGGGAGGATGCGCAGGAGGCTTTGCAGGATGCCTTCATGCGGGCCTACCGATCGCTGGCGCGCTGCGAGGATCCGGAGCGTTTCGGCGCGTGGCTGTTCCGCATCCTGGTCAACCGCTGCCGGACGCTCGGCGCCCGGCGGGGTCGTCGGTCGCGGACATTCGTTGCCGACGAAGTGGCGTTGCTCGAGGCGGCGCACGACCATCCGGCCGAGCAGTCGGCATGGCGAGAAGAGATCGATCGGGCGTTGCAGCAATTGCGGCCCGAGCAGCGTGAAGCGTTCGTGTTGAAGTACGTTGAAGACATGGGCTACGACGAGATGTCGCAGCTGACGGGGGTCGGTGTGTCGGCGCTGAAGATGCGCGTGATGCGCGCCTGCGACCGCCTGCGAGAGCTGCTGAGTGAGGTGCATAGTGCGTGACGACGGCGAATTCAGAATGAACGAGATTGCGCGCGAGCTGAAAGCCGACGTGCATCTCGATGCGTCGTTCGACGCGAGCGTCATGGCGGCCGTTCGCCGGCTGCCGCGACATCGCCGCTTCGGCCTGTGGTCGCGGCTCACGACGCCGCGCCGCCAGACGATCACGATGACGCCGTTGTCGTACGGCATCCTGGCGGCATCCATCGCGGTGTTCGCCATTCTCGGCGCCGCGCACGCGTCGGTCGATTTGCATCGCGTGGCCAGGCCCATCGTGAACGCGCTGATGCCGGCGAAGAAGGCCGCTCCGTCACAGCGCGTCCAGTTCGTTCTCGTGGCGCCGGATGCGAAGAAGGTCGCCGTGGTTGGCGACTTCAACGGCTGGGACCCGAAGCACGCGGCGTATCAGGCGCAGCATCGCGGCGGCGGCGTGTGGTCAGTGACCGCCCCGGTTCCCGTTGGGCATCATCGGTATTCGTTCATCGTCGACGACAGCGTTTGGGTGGCTGATCCAATGGCGCCGCGGATCATCGACAGCGACTACGGCGTCGCGAACTCGGCGATCGTCGTCGAAGAGAAGTGAGCGCCATGGCGCGAAGCGTCATGGCGCGAAGCCGCCTCGCGCTCATCGTCGCTCTCGGTGCTCTCGTGGCTGGTCATCGCGCCGGCGCGCAGGATACGCGCCTCGCCGCGCGCCTCGACAAGCCGACCTTCGCGGCCGTGAACGCGATCGTTGATTCGGCGCGGCATGCCAAGCTCCCCACCGCGCCGCTCGTCGATAAGGCGCTCGAGGGCGCGGCGAAGGGATTCGACGGTACCAAGATCACGTCCGCCGTGCATCAAACGATGCTCCGAATGGGCTTGGCCAAGCGAATGCTCGGGCCCAACGCCACCGCCGACGAGATCAAGGTGGCATCGAGCGCGCTCGACGCCGGCGTATCGGAGCGCGATCTCGCGCGCCTGCGCAACGCGTCCGGGAAGCGGGCCCTCACGATGCCGCTCACGGTGCTTACCGATCTGATCGGCAGGCAGGTGCCCATTCCCACCGCGACCGATCTCGTGCTGCAGCTCGCGCGCTCGGGCCTCAAGGATTCCGAGTACGCGCTGTTCCAGCGCAACGTGCGCGCGGACATCGATCATGGCGCCGATCCCGCGGCCGCGGCCACGACGCGCGCCCGTGGTCTCGTGCTGCGTGGACCCGGCGGCAGCAAGCCCACCGAATAGCGGTTAGTAGCCAGGCACGCACGGAGTAGCGTCATGCGGCGCTTTCCGGGTACAATTCCCCTTCAACTGCACGTGGGGAACTGAATGCGAAGTTTCGCATTGCTGCTCGCTCTCGGCGTCGCGAGCTCGCTCGGCGCGCAGCAGCGAGGGGACCGAGTCGACAACTACTCGATTCCGGCCCAGAGCAAATACACGCTACAAAGCTTCGTCGGCAAACGTCCATTGACGCGCGCCGAACGCACGGGATTCACCGAGACGTCGCACTACGACGACGTCGTTGCGTTCATCGATTCGCTCAAGCTGCTCGGCGCGACGATCTCGACCGGCTCGATTGGCAAAACGATCGAGGGGCGCGAGCTGCCGTACGTGATCGCCTCGCGGCCGCTCGTGACGACGCCGGCCGACGCGCGGCGGCTCAATCGCCCGATCGCCTATATCCAGGCGAACATCCACGCCGGCGAAGTCGAAGGCAAGGAAGCCATGCAGTCGCTGCTGCGCGACTTGCTCTTCGACAAGAAAAAGAATGTGCTCGACTCGATCGTGCTCATCGTGCAGCCGATCTACAACGCGGACGGGAACGAGAAGTTTGCGCCGCAGTCGCGCAATCGCGGCGCGCAGAACGGCCCGGAGCTCGTCGGCACGCGGCAGAACGCGTCGGGGTGGAATCTCAATCGCGACTACATCGATCTCGACGCGCCGGAGACACGCGGCGCGTTCGAGATGCTCAATCGGTGGAATCCCGACTTGTTCATGGATCTCCACACGACCGACGGCAGCGTTCACGGATACGCGCTCACATACTCGCCGCCGCTGACGCCAACCGCCGTCAACGTGATTCCATACGCCACGAAGCTGCTCGGTGACATTCGCCGGCGCATGCTCGATCGCGAAGGGTTCTACGTGCAGGACTACGGCGACTTCAGTCGTCCGCGACCGAACGGCCGCGGTGCGGCACCTGGTGGCGCGCTCGGCGGCGGTGGATTCGGCCGCGGTGCGGACTCGACGGGACGTGGTGGCCGTCGCGGCGGCGGTGGCGGCGGCAACTTCGCGCGCGGTCCTTCGCTCGAGCAGATCATCGCCGACTCGATTCCCACGAGCGGCTGGGTGTTCTCGACCTATGAACCCTTCGCTCGCTACGGCACGAACTATTACGGTTTACGAAATCGACTCGCGATTCTGAGCGAAGCATTCTCGCACGACCCGTTCGCGCGGCGCGTTGCGTCGACATACGACTTCGTCAGCGAGATTCTTTCCTACATCGCCGAGCACAAGAGCGAGGTGATGAAGCTCGGGCCGCGGGGCGACGCGAAGGTGGCGGCGTGGGCGCGGAATTCCGCGAGCGCGCCGAAGCTGTCTCTCCGGTCGCGCATGGATACGACGCGCATCGAGGACGTGCGCGTGGAAGAAGTCGTTCCGCTCACCGATTCCACCAAGCGCGAACCCGGCATGGGAAACCGCCAGCGTACGGGCATCATCAAGCTCGTTCGCATGCCGGTGATGGCGAGCTTCACGCCGACGCTCACGAGCACGCTGCCGTTCGCGTATGCGTTCGACGACAAGACGGCAAAGGCGATCGCACCATACTTGCGCATGCATGGGCTGACCGTGGAACGACTGACCGCACCGGCGACGGTATCGGCGCAGGCGTTTCACGTGGACAGCGTCATGGATCGCGGGCGCTCGGAAACATCGCGAATGATGAAGGACATCGCCGGCACCTGGGACGCGCCGGCGGGGCACGTGCTGCCGGCCGGCACGTATGTCGTCCGCGCGGGACAGCCGTTTGGTCTCGTCGCCTTCTACCTGCTCGAGCCGCTGAGCGAAGACGGACTGATGCAGTGGAGCTTTTACGACAACATCGTTGCGCCGCACACGGATTTTCCGGTGCTCCGCATCGTCAGCCCAGCCACCCTTCGCGCCAAGGCCGTTCGCGACTGATGCTTCGTTCCACCATGCTGTATCTCTCGAACCAGCCGCGGATCTTCCGGTTCGTTCGCAACAACAAGCTCGCGAAGAAGTTCGCGTCTCGCTTCGTGGCCGGCGAGACGCTCGACAGCGCGGTCGCCGCGGTGAAGAAACTGAATGCCAGCGGCATCACCGCGTCGCTCGACCTGCTGGGCGAAAGCGTCACGAACGAGCGCGAAGCGCGCGCGGCCGGCAATGAATATCTCGGCATTCTCGATCGCATTCACCAAATGCGCCTGAATGCGAACGTCTCGGTCAAGCTCACCGCGATGGGCTTGGACATCTCCGAGGAGTTGTGCGTCGCGGTCATGCACGACGTGTTGAGCCGCGCACAAGCGTACAACACGTTCGTTCGGCTCGACATGGAATCGACCGCGTACACCGAACGAACGCTGCGCTTGTTCTACGACCGCTTGTATCCCGCGTATAAGGAGAACGTCGGCATCGTCCTCCAGAGTTATCTCTATCGCACGTCCGCCGACGTCGATCAAGCGGTGCAGGCGCGCTGCCGCGTCAGACTCTGCAAGGGTGCCTATAAGGAGCCGGCATCGGTCGCGTTCCCCGAGAAGACCGAGGTCGACGCGAATTACGTGAAGTGCATGCACACACTGCTCGAGAAAGCGAACTATCCGGGGATTGCGACCCACGACCCCGCGATCATCGCCGCGGCGAAGAAGTTCGTCGCCGACAAGCAGATCGATCGCTCGCGCTTCGAGTTCCAGATGCTGTATGGCATCCGTCGCGATCTGCAGGAGCAGCTGGTGAAAGACGGATACCGCATGCGCGTCTACGTGCCGTTCGGCACGCAGTGGTATCCGTATCTGATGCGCCGCCTGGCGGAGCGCCCCGCAAACCTGGCGTTCATCACCGGCAACGTCGTACGCGAGATGCTCGGGCATCGGTCGACTTGATGTCGCACGCGCGGTTTCGCGAGCCCGATCACTCCAGGGGAGACGCGTCGACGATCGGCGGCTATGCGGCGGTCCACGATCGCCCGGCCGCGTTCGAGGGAAGCGACGGCTTTTCCTACAGCGTCGAGCTGATGGCCGAAGAGACAGGCGATGCCGCGGGTCCGTGGGGCGCGTTCTTCCTCTTCGTGAAATGGGCTCGCCAGGGCGCACAGACGCCCGAGGGCCATCTCGAGACGGACTTTCTTCTCACCGCGGCGACGGAGCAGGACGCACGCACCGCGCTCGGCGAGACGCCGCTCTCCGAAGTGAAGGCGCTGCTCGATCGATTGATCGCCGCGCGCGCCGGCAGCGCTCCCACGCGCAAATGGTGGGACGCGATGCGCGACGACACCGGCGATACACCGGAGCACGAGTGACCATCGACACGCTCGTGCGCGGCGTGGTGCTCGGCGGTACCGGCGGCGTGTGGCAAATCCGCACCGACGACGGAGAGACGGTGGATGCCGCGCTTCGCGGGCGTTTAAAGAAATCTAATTCCGGAAAGCGCGCCGACGGCTCGCTGCGGCGCGACACGGTGGCCGCCGCGGCCGAAACGCTCAAGCTCGCCGTCGGCGACGACGTGCATCTCGAGCGCGGTACGCGGGATGACGCCTGGGCGATCTCCGAGATTCTGCCGCGCCGCTCGCAGTTGGCGCGACGCGCACCCGGTGGCGGCCAGGGCGAACGCATCGTCGCGGCCAACGTCGATCAGGTCGTGATCGTCTTCGCCGCGGCCAAGCCCGAGCCGCACCCGCGCATGCTCGATCGTTTCCTCGTCATCGCCGAGGGCAACGGACTCGCGGCGCGAATCATCATCAACAAGGTCGATCTCGTTGGCGAGGCCGCCGCGCACGAACGCTTCGCGGCGTACGAGCGCGTGGGATATCCGGTGCACTACACCGCCGCGAAGAGCGGTCTTGGCCTCGAGTCCATTCGCGCCATGCTCGGCGAACGACGCTCGGTTCTCACCGGACCGTCGGGCGTCGGCAAATCGTCGCTGCTCAACGCACTCTTTCCGGGCGCGAATCTGCGCGTCGGCGCGATCAGCGAATCGGTGAACAAGGGTCGTCATACGACCGTCGGCGCCGTGATGCTCCCGCTGCCGAATGACAACGGCTACGTCATCGATACGCCTGGACTTCGCGAAGTCGGACTCTGGTCGCTGCCCGCCGAGCGGCTCGATGAATGTTTTCCCGAGCTCCGCGCCCTCAAGGATCGCTGCCGCTTTGCCGATTGTCGTCACGTCGCCGAGCCGGATTGCGCGGTGCGTGATGCCGTCTCGCGCGGCGAGATCGACGACGCACGCTACGACTCGTATTGCCGGCTGCTCGAGGAAATCGAAGCCGAAGCGTAGTCGATTCGACACAACGCGGCGTCGACGTCACGCCCTCGCACACATTTCTCTTGACATTCGAGAACAATCCTCTCAGCATGTGAGGGGACTCGCCGCCGTCGCCCGCCACCTCTCTGACCGAGACTACCATGCGCGTTCACTTATTCGCCGGCATGGCCGCCACAGCTCTCGCCACAGCTCTCGCCACAGCTCTCGCCGGGGCGGCGCACGCCCAGTGCTCCCCCGCCGTTCAGAAGCTCGTGACCGATCACAAGTTCGATGAGGCGCGCGCGGAGGTTCGGACCCTGCTCGCGAAAAATGACAAGGACGATGCGGCGCTGCATTGTATGGGAATCACATACATGGAGCAGGACGACTCCAAGCACGCCGAAGACTGGTTCGAGAAAGCCGTCGCGGCGAACGACAAGAGCTCGGCCCATCACCTGTGGCTCGGCAACTCGATCGGCGATCAGGCGCAGCACGCGAGCAAATTCAAACAACCATTCATGGCCCGGCGCGTGAAGAGCGAATTCGAGCGCGCGGTGGAGCTGGATCCGACGTCCGTCGACGCGCGCACGGGCCTGATTCAGTTCTACTCGATGGCCCCGGGATTCATGGGCGGCAGCATGGACAAGGCCAAGGAACAGGCGCGCGAGATCGAAAAGACGAGCCTCTGGCGCGGCCACCGCGAAATGGGCTCGCTCCTCGAGCACGACAAGGACATCGCCGGCGCGGAGAAGGAATTCCAGGCATCCGTCGCGGCCGCGCCGGACAGCGGCGCCCCCTACAATGCGCTCGCCGGGTTCTTCCGCCGCCAGAAGCGATGGGACGACGCGCTCGCGACCTATGAGAATTTGTTAAAGCATCGGCCCGATCTCGTCACGGCGCATCTCGCGATGGCGTCGGTGCTGAACAGCGCCGGTCAGGATCCCGCGCGCATGGAGCGCGAGACGCGCGTCTGGCTCGCCGCGCCGCCCGCCGACGCGTCAAAGCTCAATTTCAGCGCGGCGCACTATTTCCTGGGCCAGGTCGCCGAGAAACAGGGAAAGCGCGACGTCGCCAAGGCGGAGTATCAGCAGTCGCTGACGTTCAATCCCGGCAACAACGACGCGAAGAAAGCGCTCGACAACGTGAAGTAGTCGCGCGATCGCGACGAGCTCGTTACCAGGCGCCCCGCTCGCCCGCCATCGCGATCACCTTGCTCAAGCGATCGGCGGCATGGCGCCAGTTCACGGCGACCGCCAGCTCCGCGTCGTCCGCGCGCCCTTCCTCGATCGCCGTCGTGATGATGTCGTGCTCGTACACCGACGCGCGAATGTCGCTCGTCAGCATGCTGATGTACATGCGGATGTAACGCTCCGCCTGCGGTTTCACCGCCTCGTGCAGCGCGAGCAGCCGCGGCCCCGACGAGGCTTCCACGATGCGACGATGAAAATGCTCGTCGGCGTCGTACAGCGCGCCGTGATCCACCGGCATCGCCTTGCCCGAGCGATGAAACTCCGCGTTCAGGGCCCGAAGCTGGCGAACCAGGTCGCGCCGCTCCGTCTGCGGCAGCGCCGCTGCACCGCGCGCGCCAAGCCCTTCGAGCGCTCCCACAATGTTCAGCAGCTCGTACACGTCGTCGCGCGTGAGCGGAGCCACCGTGAGGCGCGACTGCTGCGCGCCCGGCGAACCCATGACGTAGCCTTCCTGCTGCAACCGCTGCAACGCTTCGCGCACCGGCGTGCGACTCACACCCAGGCGGCTCGCGATCTCCGTCTCGACGATGCGGCTCCCCGGCGCCAGCAACCCTTGCACGATCAGATCGCGCAAGCGCGCGTACACCTGCTCCGGGCGAGAGCCGTGCGGAGCGTCGGCGGCGCTTCCCATCGGTAGCTCGGTCGTATCGGCCGAAGGGCGGGTCAACGGTTTGCGAGCGGGAGTCATTGTATGCGCAATATATGACGCGCCGTGCGGCGCACGGCAACCACCGTCATACTTTCGTACCGTTGCCGCATCCCTGAGCCAGGCCCACATTGCAAGGGATGCCAGCGACTCCCTTCCGCCGCACGTCATGAGCTGGGCGCTCGACGAATTCTTCGCGGCCGTCGAAGAAGAGTTTGGCGTTCCCGTTGGCGAGGCGAACGATGCCTACCTCGAGACGCCCGGGTCGGTGATCGACTTCATCGTCGACAACAGCGAGCCGACCGACGGGATGGATGCCGAGGAGCACCGCGACCACATCGCCGGCGTGGTCGGCGAGATCATGGCGCGAACGCTCGGAATCACTCGATACAGTGAGGGCTCGCGCTTCGTTCAGGACCTGCACGTCAGGTGAATCCCCGACGGATTCTCCTGGCCGACGCCGACGCATTCTTCGTCGCCGTGGCGCGCATGGTCGACCCCGAAGGTGCCGGCAAGGAACCGCTCCTCATCGTCGGCGGCACGCGGGAAAGCCGCGGCGTGGTTTGTTCGGCGTCCTACGAAGCACGGAAGTTCGGAGTCAAGTCGGCCATGCCGATCTCGCGCGCGCTACGCCTGTGTCCCCGCGCCATGTGCGTTCCCGTTCCGCGTCGTGCCTGCGGTGAAAAGAGCCGGCAGATTCGCGCCGTGCTCGAGCGCTTCGCCCCGATCGTCGAGGGCGCGAGCATCGACGAGTGGTACATGGACCTGGGCGGCACCGAGGAACTGTACGGTTCCGAGCCGCTCGGCGAGACAGCGCGGCGCATTCGAGAGGCGGTGACCGCTGAAACAAAGCTCTCTGTTTCGATCGGCGGCGGCACATCCAAGCTCGTCGCGAAGCTCGCGGTCGAGCGCGCGAAGCCAAAGCCTGGTACCGGAGCGACGGGCGTGCACGTCGTGCCCGCCGGCGAAGAAGCGCAGTTCATGGACACGATCGAGCTCGCCGAGATCCCACTCGTTGGACCGCGATTTCAGGAGCGCTTGGCCAAGCTGGGCATGCGCCGCGTGCCCGATGTCCTCCAGTACGATGTGCCGGCGCTCACGCAATGGCTCGGCGCGCGCGAGGCGGAGTGGCTGTATGACCGCGTACGCGGCATCGACGGCAGCGAAGTAGAATCGCATGGCGAGGCGAAGAGCATCAGCCGCGACGAAACGTTTTCGCACGACATCAACGATGACGACGAGTTGATGCGCGAGCTGCTCGCGCTGATCACGCGCGCCGCGTCGGACCTGCGAAGCGATGGACTCACCGCGCGCACGATCACCGTACGCATTCGCGACCACGACTTCAAGACGCGCCAGGCCAATCGCACGCTCGATCGCGCGGTGATCTCCGATCGCGTGATTCTCGAGGTCGCGCGCGCATTGTTCGCGAAACTTCGCAACGCACGCCGCGTCCCGGCGCGCTTGCTCGGCGTGAAGCTGTCGTCGCTGACGGTCGATGCGACCGCCGATCAGCTCGCGCTGTTCGAGTCGCGCGACTCGCGCACGGACGAGACGGATCGCGACCGCGTGCTGGCGCGCACCATCGACAAAGTGCGCGAACGATTCGGTGACAAGGGCATCGTCCCGGCGCGCCTGATCGACTAGGTCTTTGACCGGCTAGAGAGTTTCGCTTGATAACCAAACTTGCGGCGGGCGTCTTTGCGTGTGAAGCGCCATTGGATTTTGGTCCGGGCCTCATGCGCTCGCGTCGTCCATGCGTTGGTCTCGGCGCGGAGTTGGTGCAACGTGTCGAGCCGACGGCGACCGAGGCAACCACGACTGAGCAGACTCAATTCGAGTTCGGCTTGGTTCAGCCAGCTGCCGTGTTTCGGAGTGAAATGCACGTGGAGTCGGCTCCAA
>DATNEW010000011.1 GCA_035606695.1 Gemmatimonadaceae bacterium | reverse complement strand
GGTGATGCGGATGCGCTCGCCCGACGTTTGGTAGCTGATGTCGGAGCGGTACATCGTCACGTTGCAGGGTTGACCACCGACTTGGACGGTGCCCTTGCCCTGATACATGAGCGACATGAGCAGATCGTATTCCTCGGTGCTCCGCAGCATGCCCATGTGCCAGGCCCAGTTGAACAGCACCGACTTCAGGTCCTTCGCGTCGGGCGCAGGGGTGTACGTTGGCGCCTCTTCGCCGCGGCGGCGACCTCGCGCGCTCGACGGCGGCGCTGTCGTGATCTGGGGGCCGAACTCGGAGCCATCGTCCTGAGCGCTAGACACCGACGGCACGCCGATCATCAGCGTCGCAGCGAGGGCGACACTTCCGCACATCATTTTCGTTCGAGAAGTCATGGTGATTCCCCCGGGTTAACTCAATTGCCGCCGGCGTTGCCTAAGACCGTGCCATCCGCGCGCGTCAGCGACCTGAGTCCTGCCAAAGGACTCCCGTTCCGTGCCGGAGTGCCCATCACGGTTACCTCTTCGCCGATCTTGAGCGCGTTCGGGCCGACCTTGGTGATCCCCTGGGTGGCGAGCGCCGTCGCCGAACCGGTCGTGAACGTCCAGTCCGTGGTCGTACCGTCGGTGTTTTTCACCGTCACCACGATCGATCCGTGCGGATTCACGAACTGCAGCTTGGCCAGCGCGCCCGTGACTTTCACCTCTTTAGCCGGGTCGTAGACGCCGGCGGTGGAGTGATGCGCCTGGACCGCCGCAACGGCCGTGAGACCCCCGATCATGACGACACAGCCCAAAGCTCGCTTAATCATGGTGCCCTCGCAAAGTTGTGATCAGCAAAAGGTGCCATCGCACCGAAGAAAGCCGGCAACCGGCCCTCAGAGCATCACGGCCTCCCGGGCACAAATCAAGAGTCCGGGGCGTGGCTTCGGAAGACTTGAAATTGGTGGGCGCTGGAGTCGAACCAGCGACCAATGGATTAAAAGGCGCCGATTGCGTCGATCCAGCAAAATCGAGCGCCAGCGAGCAAGACGACTAACGGCCCGCGGCTCATTCCCAAATCACCTTCGCCGATATTCGGTCATGCGTTTTGGTAGCAACGTAGTAGCAAGCTGCAGCTACTACAACTGCTCATTCAGCGGTCGGCGCCGCAGGCATTGCAGGCGCGGCCGCGAGCTCGTCGCGAAGCACGACCGCTTGGCGGCCGACGTACGCGCGGATGCTCTCAGCTTGCGTCGGCTCGATAAGGTGGTTCCAGCCGATCATTCCGAGGTCCGTGAGCGCGCCGTCGATCACGATCGAGTGCCACAGCTCCTTGTTGGTGAGCGCCGGCGAGCGTCGCAAGTCGGGAATGACGTTGATGCTGCGCGTCGCGTTTCCGTGGCAACGGCCGCAGTAATCGGCGTACAACAGCTCGCCCGCACGGACCACGTCGTCCGCGAACACTTCGTTCGGCGGGTTCGGCGGCGGCGCGGGGCCGGGAGGCGGCGGCAGTGTGGCCGTGCCGCCGAGCTTGAACGCGACGAGCCGTCCCACTTGCCGCGCGCGCGCCTGCGCGTCGGCGATGCCCTGCAGGTTGCCCGTCGCCCGCGCGCCGGTGTTGATCGCGATGTATTGCTCGCCGTCGACGCTATACGAGATCGGCGCCGCGGCCGCCGCGTTCGGCATCGGATAGCTCCAAACCTGCTGGCCGGTCGCCGCATCGATCGCAACGAGCTCGCCGTCGATGACGCCGCGGCCTTGGAAGACGAGATCGCCCGCCGTCGCGAGCACGCCGCCGCCGCGCGCATCGACTCGGAAGCGTTCCTTGTTTTCGACGGGATCCCAAGCGAGCACGTAGAACTTCGCGGGCGGTAACCTCTTCGCGTCGTCGCGCACGACTTCCGGCCGCCGGTCCTGGCCGAGGTTGTAGCCGCCCGGCACGTACTTCCAATCCGGCAGGTCGTCGTAACGCAAGTACGTCTCTTGCGCCTGGAAATAGACGAGTCCGGTGCGCGGGCTGAACGACCACGGCGACCAGTTGTGCGCGCCGCTGCCCGTCGGCGTCGCGAAGAACGCGCCATCGTCGTAGAACGCGTTCGCCGTGATCGCCGGGCGCCCCGTCGCGACGTCGACCGACGTCGCCCAGTTCACGGGCACGAAGTTGTTCGCCGAGATCACCTTGCCCGTGTGGCGGTCGAGCACGTAGAAGAAGCCGTTCTTCGGCGCGTGGAGCAGCGCCTTGCGCGGCGTGCCTGCGATCGTGAGATCGACGAGCATCATTGGCTGCACCGACGTGTAGTCCCACGACTCGCCGGGCGATTCCTGGTAGTGCCAGATGTAGGCACCGGTGTCGGGGTTCAGCGCGAGCACCGTCGAGAGGAACAGGTTGTCGCCCTTGCCTTCCGAGCGCTGCCGGCGGCTCCACGGGCTGCCGTTGCCCGTGCCGACGTAGACCTGATCGAGCTCCTCGTCGTAGACAATCGCGTCCCACGGCGTGCCGCCGCCGCCGTACTGGTAATACTTGCTGCCGAACCAAGTCGGTCGAGCGAGCTTCTCGATCGCGTCGTCGGACGCGGCGCCGTCGGGGCCCTTCGCAGGATCGCCCGGCACGGAATAGAAGCGCCACGCGAGCTCACCGCTCTCCATGTCGTAGGCGCTCACGTAGCCGCGCACGCCGAGCTCGGCGCCCGAGTTACCGATCAGCACCTTGCTCTTGATCACGCGCGGCGCGCCCGTGATCGTGTAGGACTGCGTTTGATCGACCGTGACGGTGCTCCACAGCGGCGTGCCGGTCTTCTGGTCGAGGGCGATCAGGCGGCCGTCGAGCGTCGCGAGGAACACTTTGCCGCCGGCGACCGCGAGGCCGCGGCTGTTCACGTCGCAGCACGCCTTGTAGCCCGCGATTCCCGGCACCTTCGGGTCGTAGTACCAAACGCGCTCGCCGGTCTTCGCGTTCACGGCGTAGACCTTGCTCCAAGCCGTGGACGTATAGAGCACGCCGTCGACGACGATCGGCGTCGCCTCTTGACCGCGGTTCGTGTCGAGCTCGACGAACCACGCGGGCTTCAAGTCCGCGATCGTGTCCTTGTTGATTTGCGCGAGCGGCGAGAAGCGCTGCTCGCTCGTCGTGCCGCCGTGGACCGGCCAACCCGCTTGGACGGCGGCGGAAGCGGGACCCTCGGGGCTCGACGCCAACGGCTCGGGAGAGCGACCGTCGCAGGACGCACAGATCAGCGCCGAAGCGGCGCAGGCCATCGCTCGGTTCATAGGCCCCCCGTTGTTTCGCCGACGCTACCACACCGCGCACCAGCGGTGGAATTGTGAGACTAGCTACTGACGCCCTCTTCCGCGAGACTCGCGGCCGGCGCATCGGCCTGGTCTCGATTGCCAACCGCCTCGCCTCGCATCGGCGACAATACGCCGCGTCGCTCCTTCGCGCGAACGTCGCTAAAGCTCAACCGGCTGCCAGGTTCGCCCTCGTGGCCTGGTGGATCCAGGCCGCGAAGCTCGGACAATTCCTGTCGATGCTGCGCACGAAGCGCTCGTCCCTGCTGACGAATTCCGTTCCCTTTACGTGCAACTCCTTGGAGGTGTCATAAAACCACTTGTCGGACCACAGGCGCATGGCTTCGATAGCCGTGAGCGCTTCGAGCGCATCTGGCCTGGCGCCGGAAGCGAAGACGTTCTCAAGGCGGCCGTACACCTGCGTCATTTCCAACTTCATGCGCTCCACGTCAGTTTTCGTGTATCTGCTCCAGCGTTCAGCGGACTGTTTCCACGCTTCGGTCTTGCCCCAGCGCTCTTGGGCCTCATCTTGGTGTTCTTGCTTCATGTCAGGGAATACTTCGAACATTCCTTTGGTATTCATCCGATGTCTCTCCCGTCCCGTTTCCGGATCAATGTCGTCTAGCGTCTTGTCGATCAATGCAAGCAGGTCGCCTAGACGGGCCGCTTGCTGTTGCAGCAACTCACGTTGATGCAGTAGGGCGGCGTGCCGGTCGAAACCGGGCCCCTTCATCAGGCGCCCGATGGCGTCGAGCGGAAATTCCAGCGCCCGATAGAACAAGATCGACTGCAAGCGCTCGAGATCGGCGTGCGAGTACAGCCGGTAGCCTGCTTCGCTCCGACCGGAGGGAACCAGCAGTCCGATCTCGTCGTAATGGCGCAGTAGCCGGGTGCTCACTTTCGCCAGCTCCGCGACCTCTCCAATCTGGTGCATAGATCTACCTCGCTTTCCAAGGCGTCGCGAACGATAGGGCTTTACGCAACGTGAGAGTCAAGGGCCGTCAGCAGCGAGATGCGGCCTACTCGGCGACCGTAAGTTACTGAGTGAATCGGTGGGCCGCTCACAACGGCCAGAACGAGATGGTCAGAGATGGCGCCGTCGAGATCCGCGTGTAGCGAGTCGCCGCGCGGACTGCGCGGACGCGTAGCTCGACGCGCTATCGGCCTAGCAGCGGCGACGCGATGTCACTCGTACCGCAAGGCCGATAGCGGATCGATCGTGGTCGCGCGCCGCGCCGGCACATATACCGCGAGCATCGCAGCCGCGGTGAACGCCATGGCGGCGAGCGCGTAGACCGCGGGATCGAGCGCCGTCAGGCCGTAGAGCATGCCCGCGAGGTAGCGCGTGAGCGCTGCGGCACCCGCGATGCCGCAGACGACGCCGATGCCGACGACCAGGGCACCCTGGCGCAGCACCAGCTTGAGCACGGCCCCGCGCCGCGCGCCGAGTGCCATGCGGAGGCCGAGCTCCTTGGTCCGCTGGCTGACCACGTAGGAGAGCACGCCATAAAGGCCGATGACGGCGATGAAGCCGGCGATCGCACCGAACGTCGTCAGGATCGCCGCGTAGAAACGCGGGCGCGTCGTAAGGCCGGACACGACTCGTTCCATCGGCACCGCCGCGTCGATCGCGAGGCGTGGGTCGATGTCCCGCGCAATGGCGCGCAGGTCCGCGATGATCGACGTGGGATCGCCTGTCGTTCGCGCTGCGAACGCGATGCTGCTGACATCGACGGTCAGGAAGTCCCGGTCCGACATCCGCGGCAGCGTCAAAGCTTGCCGTGGGTCGACGAACACCACGCGCTCGGCGGCCTGTTCGAGGTTACGGAGATGGAAGTCGTCGACGACGCCGGCGATCGTGACGACGCTATCCGGCACCGTTATGCCAAGCACCGTCATGCTGGCGCCGACGGCCTTGCCGTCTGGGAAATAGGCGTCGGCGTAGGGGCGGCTCACGAGGACGGCGGGAGCTGCGCCTGCGCGCTCGTCGGGCCACTCGCCCGCCACGAGCCGCGCACCCAACGCGGGCAGGTAGCCCGGGCTCATCTGGCGCGTCTGCGTCCGCTTGCCGCGTATCTCATCGCGCATCTCGAACCCTGTCTTGCCTTCCGGGATCAGCAACACCGAAGTGCGGATCCATCCCGTGAACGGCGGCAGATCCGCGAACCCGACCCTCGTCACGCGCGGATGGGCCTCGAGGCGCGCCACGAGCGTCTCCGCGACTTCGAGCTTGCGCTGCGCCGTGGAGTCGCCCGGCACGACGAGCTCGAAGCTCAAGACGCCGCGTGCATCGAAGCCGGGGTCGATGCCCGTGAGCCTCAGGAAGCTCCCGACGAGCAGGCCGGCGCCGATGAGCAGCGCCATCGCGCACGCCAGTTGCACCGCGGCGAGCACGTGGCCGAGCCGCGAGTTGCGCACGAGCGTCGAGAGCTGCGCTGCGGACGTGTGCCCGCGGTCGCCGTACTTCGAGAGGCGCAGCGCCGGCAGCAGCCCGAAGAGCACGCCGGTCACGACCGACAGCAGAGCGACGAACGCGAGCACGGGCGGATCGATCGCGATCTCATCGAGTCGCGGCAACACCGACGGTGCGAAACCGTTCCGCGGATTGACGTACGCCGTCGCCGTCAAGTCGACCAGCCACACGCCCGCGAACGCGATCGCGATCGCGAGCAGGCCCGCGAACACCGACAGCGCGAGGCTCTCCGTGAGGACCTGCCGCGCGAT
>DATNEW010000010.1 GCA_035606695.1 Gemmatimonadaceae bacterium | reverse complement strand
AAGCCTTCGCAATAGCGGCTCAGGGCGGAGAGCCTTACCCCATTCCGACAGACCAAATGATCCACGGCGCCGCGGTCACCGAAGCCATCGTGAGATCGGCCGAAAAAGGCGGCAGCGTCGAAAAGGTCGTATAGCAACCTTGGGAAATGGACGGAGGCGATCATCCGCTCCGCCGAGACGCACGTCCCGGAAAAAGTGCGCAAGGCCTAAGAAAGAGGTGCCGGTGTTACGGTTCGGTTGAACCGAAACCGTAACACCGGCACCTTCGCCCGGCACCTTCGCCCCGGTCAGGCGGCGGGCGCGTACTTCGAGAAGGGCGCGAGCTGCGCGGCCAATGCGCGCTGGAACGCGGGCCGCGCCTCGCAGCGCGCCTGGTATGCGGCGAGCACCGGCATCTTCCTGACGAGATCGGTGTGGCGCAGGAAGCGCAGCACCGTGGTCATCAGCAGGTCGGCGCCCGTGAACTCGTGCTCGAGGTACTCCCGGCCTTCGAGCGCCGAGGCGAGACCATCGAGGCGCGACTGAGCCATCTTCTCGACGTCGGGCCGCCGCACCTTGGCCCAGTCCTCGTTGGCGAAAAACAGATCGATGGTGGTTAAGTTCTGCAGGTGCGGCTCTACCGAGCTCATGGCCGCGAAAATCCAGGTGATGGTGCGCGCGCGCCGTGCCGGATCGGTGGGAAGCAGAACGGGACACCGCTGACCTAGGTGCAGGACTATCGCGCCGCTCTCGAATAGCGTGAGCCCGTCCTCTTCGTACACGGGTACCTGCCCGAACGGCTGTACGGCGCGATGGGCCGCGGACTTATGTTCGCCGACGGCGAGCAGGTTCTCTTCGTAATCGAGCCCGGTTTCCTCGAGCGCCCAGCGCACGGGCAGATCGCGTACCAGACCCTGGACGACGGACGGGACCCATTTGAATGCCGTGAGTCGGATGTTCGTCATGGCGGCTCCCTCAACCGGCGTACTGTTCGTCGAGATGCTCGAGCGCGCTGGTCCAGCCATTGGTGTGCGAAGTCCGCTGGCTTTGCGGCAGCTGCTCATGCGTTACGACGACTTCGGTCTGCCGGCCGGTGCGCAGAAAATCCACCGTGACCAGCGATTCGCGTTGCTCGGTGCCGTTCGAGATCCAGGTGAACACCAGGCGCTTCGGGCGATCGATGACGCGGTACTCGCCGGTGTGCGGAAAAGTCGAGTCGCCCTGCATGACGATCTCGTAGCGGCCTCCGACGCGCGGATCCACTTTCGCCGTGGTCTTCTTGATGCCGCCGGGCCGCATCCAGATGGCGAGTGCCTCGGGATCGAGCCAGGCGTCGAACAGGTCTTCGGCGGAGGCAGCAATCGTGCGCCGTACGACGACGGTCGCGGGAGCAATGGCGGCGTTCATTTGCGTTTCCTTTTCTTTGAGGTCACGTAGGTGTCGAGGGCGGCGAGGCGTCCTTCCCAGAAGCGCCGGTAGCGCTCAATCCAGGCGGAGGCTTCGGCCAGGGGCTCCGCGTCGAGCGAGAGCACATGGTCTCGGCCGTTGACGGAGCGGCGCAGCAGCCCGGCGCGTTCCAGCATCCGGATGTGCTTGGAAATCGAGTTCAGCGAGATGGGGAAGTCGGCCGCGATATCCGTGACTCGCGCGCTCGCGTCGGTGAGCCGTGCGAGAATGGCGCGGCGCGTCGGATCGCATAGCGCATTGAAAACCTCGTCCAGTCGTGCCGATTGATATTCACCCATAAGGGTTAATATACGAGGCGGCGGCCGTCCGGTCAAGCGCACCTAGGAGGCCGACCGCGATCCAAGTAGACTGCCGGCCGGCCGGCGAAGTGCGCACGGCGTAACCGATGGAAGGAAATCTTTCGATGCAGCTTGCACGTCACCTGTCGCTGAGTGTCGCCGTGCTAGCGGCGGCGCCCGCCTTAGCCCAGCTCGACAATCTCGACGAGCAACTCCGAACGACACCGATCACGACACAGAGGCTCGCCGACGACTTCCACGTGCTGTTCGGCGTCGGCGGCAACATCCTCGTGTCGATCGGCGCGAACGGCGTTCTGATCGTCGATGATCAATTCGCGCCGATGGTCCCGAAATACAAGGCGACGATCGGCGAGCTCGGCGGCGGCGCGATCGCGTTCGCGATCAACACGCATTGGCACTTCGATCACTCCGACTCTAACCAGGTGCTCGGCCCCGAGGGCACGTGGCTAATCGCACACGAAAACTCCCGGCAGATGATGACGAGGAACAACGTCATCAATCTCGTGAGCGCGAAGCGCGATCAGCCGGCGTACGCAGAGACCGCCTTGCCCGTGCTGACCTACGACGACACGATGCGCTTCTACTTCAACGGCGAGCGCATCGATCTGCTGCACTTCGGACCGGCGCATACGACGGGCGACACGGCCGTCGTCTTTCGCGGGCACCGTGTCGTGCACATGGGCGACGTGTACAACAACGCGGGATATCCGTTCATCGACGCCGACAACGGCGGCAGTTTGAGCGGCGTCATCGAGTTCTCTTCGCGCGTTCTCGCCGAGATCGATTCGACGTACACGGTCGTGCCGGGTCACGGTCCGGTCGCCGACGCGCAGGCTCTGAGGGACTACGTCGACATGTTGACGACGATCAGGGACCGCATGAGTGCACTGATCGCGAGCGGCGCGACGCTCGAGCAAGTCGTCGCGTCGCGTCCGACGTCGGAGTGGGACGCGCGCAAAGGCGACCCCGCGAACTTCCTGAACCGCGCCTATCTCAGCCTCTCGCGCGAGCGCCGCTGACGCAGCGAGGGCTCCGCGGCTGCGGCCGCTTCGAGCGGCGGCCGGCGCTGGGCTATGCTTGGCGTATGACGGTCGTATCAGAAGCCGCGATCGGGGATCACCTCGACTTCCTGGTCATGCAGCCCGACCAGGAGCGCGCGATCGTGCGCGATCTCGTCTCGGCCGTGTTCGCGTTCAATGCGTACAGCCAAGGCGAGCCGCTGCAGATCAGCTTTCCGCTCTTCACGGACCCGAAGGTCAGCGACCGCGGCGTTCTCGGCCCGTGCGTGCGTGTCACCGGGCCGGCCGAAAAGCTCTACGTGCTCACGCTGCGCTACGAGGTCTCGGCGCACTTGCGCGCCGGTCGCGCGATGACGCTCGTGCGCGATCGGCCTGTCGTCGAGGCCGGCCGCAACGAGCGATTCGCGCTGCTCGAGTCCGCGGCGAAGACCGACACACCGAAGGTCGTCGTCGCCGAGGCCCGGCCGCTCGTGCTGTCGGGACATTCGCGCTTGATCGAGACCGCGGGCAATCTCGGCATCGCCGTGCGCGACGAGACCGCGTTCGTCACGCGAGGCGAGAGCGCCGTCGCGAGCGACGGCGCGGTCGATCTGCTTGGTTTCTCCGAGAAGAAAACCGTACCCGTGATGAAGTAGTGGTGACTAGGGGCGCCGTCTTACTGTTGATCGCCGCCCTCGGCTTCGCTCCGGGCTCCAAGGCAGCGGTCGCGTTCGAGCAGGTCGCCGAGCTCATGGTGCCGGAGGCGAATCAGGGCGTGGGCGTCGACGAGCGGTTCTTCTACGCCGTCGACAACCAGGCGATCGCGAAGTACGACAAAGCGACGGCCAAGCTCGTCGAGAAGTGGCAGGCACCGAGCGACGGTCCGATCGTGCACCTCGACGGCGCGATGGTCATGGACGGCAAGCTCTACGCCGCGCACTCGAACTACCCCCACTGGCCGATGACGAGCTCCGTCGAGATCGTCGACGCGGACACGTTGGAGCACGTCGGCACTCACAGCTTCGGCGTTCGCTGGGGGTCGCTCACGTGGGTGGATTGGCACGGCGATCACTGGTGGATGACGTTCGCCAATTACGACCAGAAGATCGGCCCGGGGCGGACGCCGTACGGCGGCAAGGCGAACACCGTCGTGATCGAGATGACCGAAGGCTTCGAGCCCGTGCGGTCGTGGACGCTGCCGAAAGAAGTCCTCGACCGCTTCGAGGACATGAGCAACTCCGGCGGCTCGTGGGGTCCCGATGGATTCCTCTATCTCTCGGGCCACGATCCGGCCGAGGTCTACAAGATGGCGGTGCCAGAGTCGGGCTCGGTGCTGAAGCTCGTCGAGATCGTCCCGCTCCATATTCGCGGGCAGGGCATCGCCTGGGACCACGCGCAGCCGGGCGTGATCTATGGAATCATCCGGGCAACCGTGCTGGAGCGTGCCGCGGGCATCGGCAACAGGGTCACCGTGTCCCGAATGATCGAGAAGCGCTAGCCGTTCCGGTCTTTCTCGTAGTAGCGTTGCCTGAAACAACGCGCGCGATGCGTCGTGCGCGACGACGGGGGAAGCAAATGCACCAGTATCGTTGGACGTCGCTGCTCGGCGCGCTCGCCGTTTGCAGCATCGCGTTCGCCGCCGAGGACGAGAGAGGTTTCATCTGGCTGAAACCGAGCGAGATCGTCTGGCAGGACAACGCGGAAGGCCCCGACTTCGCGTTCATCGTCGGCGATCCTACGAAGGAAGGTTTCTATATCGTCCGCGCGCGGTTCGCGCCGGGCGTGATGTCGCGGCCGCACTATCACCCGACGGATCGCCACGTCACGGTGATCTCGGGCACGTGGTGGGCCGGCAAAGGGCCGAAGTTCGATCCCGACAGCACGACGCCGCTCGGCCCCGGCAGCTACATGCTGCATCCCGCCGGCGAGATTCACTACGACGGCGCCAAAGACGTTGAGGCGATCGTCGAGATCAAGGGCATCGGTCCGGCGCCGACGATTCCCGCGGGACAGTGAGCCAAACGTAAGGATTCATCTCATGACGAAGCGACCAACGCTCGATTCACTCGAGACGGTAGCCGGCAACGGCTTGCTGCATCGACGCCTGTTCCTGCAAGGCGGCGCCGCGGCGCTCGCGGGCGCCACTCTGTTGACTGCGCGCGCTGCGCCTCCCGAGGTGCCGGCATGGATGAAGACGCCCGGCATGCCGATGCGCGCGTACGGCGAACGCTCGCCGCACGAGGCGCGGGTGCTCCGTACCGTCAATGCGACGCCGAGCACGACGGGCACCGGCGGCTCGCGCACGCCGCTCGAAGCGCTCGAAGGCATCATTACGCCGAGCTCGCTGCACTTCGAACGGCACCACAGCGGCGTGCCCGACATCGACCCCGATCAACATCAGGTGCTGATCCACGGCCTCGTCGAGCGGCCGCTGATCTTCAGCATGGAGGCGCTCGCGCGTTATCCGCTGGTGTCGCGCATCCAGTTCCTCGAGTGCTCGGGCAACAGCGCTGCCCAAAACAACGCGGAGCCGCCGCAGCAAACGGCCGGCGGCGTTCATGGCTTGGTTTCGTGCAGCGACTGGGCCGGCGTGCCGCTCGCGGTGCTGCTCGACGAAGCCGGCGTGAAACCCGAAGGCAAGTGGCTGCTCGCGGAAGGCGGCGACGCCGCGTCGATGAGCCGCAGCGTGCCGATGGCGAAGGCGATGGATGACGCGATCCTCGCGCTGTATCAGAACGGCGAGCGCTTGCGCCCCGAGCAGGGGTATCCCGTGCGCCTGTTCCTGCCGGGCTACGAAGGCAACATGAACGTGAAGTGGCTGCGCCGCATCAAGGTGACGGCCGAGCCGACAATGACGAAGGACGAGACGTCGAAGTACTCCGATCTCCTGCCCAACGGGCGCGCGAAGCTGTTCACGTTCCCCATGGAAGTGAAGTCCGTCATCACGTCGCCGTCCGGCATGCAGACGATGCAAGGGGCGGGGCTCTATCAGATCTCGGGAGTGGCGTGGTCCGGCTTCGGCCGCATCCGCCGCGTCGAGATCTCGGCCGACGGCGGCAAGAGCTTCGCGCAAGCAGCGCTCGACGGGCCTGCGTTACCGAAAGCGTTCACGCGTTTCCGCATGCCGTGGCGCTGGGACGGCAGCCCGAGCGTGCTGATGAGCCGCGCCGTCGACGAGACGGGCGCCGTGCAACCGACGCGTGCGGCGCTGATGGCCGCGCGCGGCGCGCAGTTCCGCTATCACTACAACGCGATCCAGAGCTGGAGCGTCGCGGCGGGCGGCGCAGTGAGCAACGTCTATGTTTGAGCGCCGACTCGCCGCCGCTGCCGCATCGTTCGCGTGGCTCGCGTGCGCGGCCGCGCAAGAAGGCCCGGGGCTCGGGGTGCCCGCGACGCCGGAGCAGGTCGCCGGTTGGGACGTGAGCATCGGCCCCGACGGCGCCGGCTTGCCGCCGGGCTCGGGCACCGCGGCCGCGGGCAAAACCGTCTACGAGGCGAAGTGCGCCGCGTGCCACGGCGTCGATGGCGCGGGACAGCCGAACGATCGGCTCGTCGGCGGGCAGGGCACGCTGAAAGAAGCGGCGCCGATCCGCACGATCGGCAGCTACTGGCCCTATGCGACGACGGTCTTCGACTACGTTCGCCGCGCGATGCCGTATGTGACCCCGCACTCGCTGACGCCCGACGAGACCTACGCGCTGACGGCGTATCTCTTGGCGTTGAACGGCGTCATCGAGCAGAACGCCGTCATGGACGCGACGACGCTGCCGAAGGTCGTGATGCCGAATCGCGCGAATTTCGACTCGGCCTACCGCGAGCCCCGCCGGCGCTGACGATGGAACCAGCCACCGGCCGGAGTTCGACGCGTGCCTGTAGCCATCTGGTACTGGATCGCGAGCGTCGCAGCGTCAGGCACCGTGGCCGGCCTTGCGCACTTTTCGACACCTAACTCGTCGCCGGGCGGGTTCTGGGACGCGTTTCTTTTCTAAACGTTCCCCGTCCCGATGGCCATCGGCTTCGTCCACATCCCGTCGTTGATCGTGGGAACCTCGTCTGCGCTTCGTTCTACCGGCCAAGAGTAGGCCGGGTAGTCACGCGGGTCTTGGGTGTCGCGCTCGTGGGCGCGTTGGTCTATCACGTCGTGGCCCAGATGACCGGTCACGTGGAAAACTGGTTTCACCTCGCGATGGTGACCGTAGATATCGCGATTCTGTTCACCATCGGACTGTTCACGGCCGGCGCTCCCCGCGCCGCACGACAGCGCAGCCCCGATGGTCGCGGCGCGCAAAGACACTGGTAAGTGAACGCGAGCTCGCAGTCCGCGGTCGCGGGCCGTGTCGCCTACTCCGTCGCGCCGATTGACGCATAGCGACGGTCGTGCTCTATTTTAGACAATCACTTATGCGCGACAAATTCACGCTATACGAGTGTCTGTCGCATTTGTTTCGCGACAGCTTGTCGCCTATTTATTGTTAGGCGGCAAGGGAATCCCAGTCGGTGCGTTCAAGATGAGAGCGGAGCGTTTCGGTCTGTTGGTTATCGCGGCCGCGGTCACGCTCTCTTGTGCATCTTCTGGTCACGCTCAAGACGGGTCATATCGCGAGTTCGCTGAGGGCAGGTACGCCGCAACGCCCGTTCGGTATCCAGCCGATGTTCCCTTGGACACGGTCAGGGAACTGGTTGCGATCGTCGCTAAGCAGACGAACGCAAGGATTCTGTTTATCCAGTCCGACCCTGAGATCGATGGAGAGGCCAAACGCGATCGCCTCGAGGTATTCACTTGTTCGGAAGATGAGTCGTGCAACGGTGGCCGATTCTTCCGGTTTGACTGGCGCGACGGGCGGTGGATCTCTCCGGACCCGCGTCCAGGATTCTGGGTGGAGTGAGCTCATGCGTTCCAGCGCGTTGCCGCCTAACAAGCAGTTGCAGCGGACGGTGATACCGCGTCACATGCGCGCCGCAAGCGCGTCATTTCATTATGCGCTCGCGGCGCGCAGCATAGGGCAGCGCGCCGCCGCTGAACTGCGGCGTTAGGCGTCGGAGTCACCCGCTCGCGCCCTTAGACCGGACCGTCGCGCTTTGAAACGGAAGCATCAGCATGACTAGCATCTTCCGGACGCTGATCATCGTATACGCCCTACTAATACTGGTTTCCGGTTTGATGCCATTCGCTTACATGAACACCGAGGATCCCGCCCTCTCGCAATTGCTCCAGTGGAATGGATACTCCGCGACGCTTACGCTAAGTCCCGCGATTTTGTGGGTATGGGCAGGTGTCGAGTTCGGCGTGCTTGCCGGACTGTACCTCTACTGGCGTCCCGCACGAATCGCGTTCGTTGTGCTGCTGGTGCTTTCCACCGCAATGTCCGCCTTCGAGGGTGTGAGTGTTGCGCACCCGTTGGACATCATCGTCTCGAGCCTCATGTATCCGCTCCAAGGTGCTCTGATCGCGATCGCCTACTTAACGTCAGTCGCGAACAAATTCCTTAGCGCACGAATCGCGGTCGCAGACAACGGCTGAGTGACTGGCACATGCCGACGCATAACAAGCAGTTGCAGCGGACCGTGACACGGCGTCGCGGCGACGGCGCGAGCGCGCCATTTCATTATGCGCTCGCGCCGCGCTTCACACGGCATCGCGCGGCCGCTGAACTGCGGCGTTAGGCGGCAACTTGAGCAAGCGCGATCACTTCCTTGATCATGTCGCCGACTTCAAGCGGCGATTCAACGGCACTCCCACTGGCAAGTTGTTGGAACGCATGAGTACCGGCGTGCTGCAAAAGGAAGCCGCGATCGCGATTCGCCAACTGCTGGAGGAGCGGCGTGATCGAGCGGAGACCGCAACGATCTACGTTTCCCTACACGACGAGGCCGTTGATGTGTGGAGGCCAGTGACCTGCCCGGCGATTTTCGGACCAGCTGATTCTTGAGAGGATGGCTTCCAGGGTAACGAGGAAGCCATGAAGAAGACCCGATTTACCGAAGAACAGATGGTGAAGATCCTGCGCGAAGCGGACGCCGCGCCGGTGACGGAAGTCGCCAAGAAGCACGGGATCAGCGAGCAGACGATCTATCAGTGGCGCAAGCGCTTCGGCAAGCTCGAGCCGGCGGATGTGAAGCGGCTGCGTCATCTTGAGCAAGAGAACGCGAAGCTGAAGAAGCTGGTGGCGGAGCGGGATCTTGAGATCGACGTGATGAAGGAGATCGCCGCAAAAAAATGGTGAGCGCGCAGGCTCGACGCAGCCAGGTCGTCTACGCGCAGAGGCGTGGCGTATCGGTGCGCAAGGCGTGTGCGCTGTTGTCGGTCGCACGATCGACGCTCGGGTACGAGTCGCGGCTGGCGAAGCGGGATGAGCCCGTGGTCGCGGTGATGCGCGAGCTCGCCGCGCAGTATCCGCGCTACGGCTATCGGCGCATTCAGGTGTTCCTGGCCCGTCGTGGCCATGTTATGAGCGCCGATCGGACTCATCGACTCTGGCGGCTTCACGGCCTGCAGGTGCCGAGGAAACGGCCGCGCCGGCGCGTTGCGAGCACTCGGCCGCGGCCGTTGCAACCGACGGATGCGGGTCAGGTGTGGGCGTACGATTTTGTGTTCGACGCCTGCGCGAACGGCCAGCAGCTGAAGTGCCTCACGGTGATCGACGAGTACACGCGCGAGTGCTTGGCCATCGATGTTGCGGGCAGCATCCGCTCCCCGCGCGTGATCGAGGTGCTCGCAAAGCTCGTCAGCGTTCACGGCGCACCGACGTATCTACGTTCGGACAACGGCCCTGAGTTCGTGTCACGAGCGATCCTGAAGTGGCTCAGCACCGCAAACATCGATACTGCTCATATCGATCCGGGCAAGCCCTGGCAGAACGGCTCCAACGAATCGTTCAACGGCAAGTTCCGCGACGAGTGCCTGAGCATGCAGTGGTTCACAAATCGGATCGATGCGAAGATCTTGATCGAAGACTTCCGACGTGGGTACAACGAAGTTCGACCTCATTCGAGCCTCGGGCAGCTCACGCCGGTGGAGTTCAAACAGAAGTTGTCACAACAGCGCCCGACGATGGCCATCCCCAAGTAACTGATGGTCCGAAGAAAGCCGGCAGGTCAATCGTCCCACCTGTACCAAGCGCAATAGTCCCACGTGTATCCATCCCATATGTCTTTCCGCGTACTTGAGTATCCGCTAAGCGTGTTCGAGGGCAGCTCGTACGTGATGTTGGTGGCGATCTGGTACCCGAAGGCGTTCGG